>NZ_NRDP01000016.1:0-181992 GCF_002878475.1 Dyella sp. AD56 | reverse complement strand
CCGCATCGACGCATCCGCATCGACGCAATGTGCAGCTCTGCTGCACGAGCCGTGCGCTCTCGCTTTTGATGTACCGGCCCCCTGTGCGGCGGTGAGGGGTGGACGATCAGGCCCGCAGGGGGATCGGCATGGATGCCGATCCCTTTTCGCCAGGGCAGGATGCCCTGGCGAAAAGCCCGGCCGCCCCTCACGAACTGGCCGGCTTCATCGGCCAGCGCCAAGTGGGGGTGCCCTTTCTTTGGGTTACTTTTCTTTGGGCAAGCAAAGAAAAGTGACTCGGCCTCCGGCAGGAGGTCGAAACGCTCGCCGCGTAGGCGGCCAGATCGCCGTAGCGCGACAACCAAACGCAAAGTCACTGGATCCCTGCCTTCGCAGGGATGACCGTTTCATCGAAACGATAAGGCGAGCACCCACCCCTCACCCCAACCCTCCCCCCGAAGGGGCGAGGGAGCAGAGCCGAGGCTTCGAGGACGCGTAACAGCACCCCTCAACTACGACAAATGCTCACTCGCGAGATACTCCTCACTCTGCATCTCGATCAACCGCGACTCCGTACGACCAAACTCCGCACGCAGCCGCTCACCGTCATACAACTCCGTAATCGGCGCAGCAGCGGACAAGATCAACTTCACTTTGCGGTCGTAAAACTCATCCACCAACAGCACGAAGCGCCGCGCCGCATCGTCGGTGTAAACGGTGAACTGCGGAACATTGGAAACAATCACAGCGGGGCCAGCCTTAGCCAACTCGATGTAGTCGGACACAGCGCGTGGGCCTTCGCACAACGCGGCGAAATCGAACCACAGGATATTGCGCGCGCGCTTGCGCACGGGAATGGGGCGGTCGTTGACGATGATGTCGCCACCATCCTGCACCGTGCCTTCAGCCTGCGTGGTGAAAATGCGGGAGAGGGCGCGCTCGGCTTCCGGGCCCGGTGGGGTCTGGTATACCGCCGCTTGCGTGAGCGCGCGCAGGCGCCAGTCGTGCGAGGAGATCATCTGCACCACGCGGCAGTGCTTTTCGATCAGCGCGATGGCCGGCAGGAAGCGGGCGCGCTGCAGGCCGTCTTTGTAGAGGTTTTCTGGTGCGGTGTTCGAGGTCGTCACCAGTGCCACACCGCGCTCGAACAGCGACTGCAGCAGCGTGCCCAGGATCATCGCGTCGCCGATATCGTTCACCAGGAACTCGTCCAGGCACAACACGCGACAGCGCGAGGCGATGTTAGTGGCGACTTCGATCAGCGGATCCTGTCGCTCGCCAAGTTCGCGCAATTGCTCCTGCACCTCGCCCATAAAGCGGTGGTAGTGCCGGCGCAGCGCCATGCCCTGCGGCAGACTTGCCACGAACATGTCCATCAGGAAGGTCTTGCCGCGACCCACGCTGCCCCATAGGTACAGGCCCTGCACGCCTTCGCGCGTGTCGTTGCCGAGCAGCGATTTCAGACGGCCAAACAGGCCGCTGCCGTTACCGCTGGCGGCTGCCGCGATGAGTTCGGCATGCATGCGGTCGAATTCAGGCAGCAGCGCTTGCTGTGCGGGGTCGGCTTCCCAGCGGTGCGCGCTGACGCCTTCGTGATAACGCGCACTGGGCGCGAGCGGGACGGAGTTACTCATGGGTACGGCGGACTCTTCGGATGCTCCGTGGCGACGCGGAGCATCGAACGGGGGGAGGGTAGGGCATCAATCCTGACGCAGCGGCGGCAGCCACGGCTGCACGGCGTGCTTGATGGCGCCGCGCAGATCCATCAGGCGGCGGTGGAAGAAGTGGCTGGTTTCCGGCATGCGCACCAGTTCGGGTTTTTGGTCCATGCCGTCGATCCAGTCGAACACGGCCTGCGGGTCGACCACTTCGTCTTCCTCGCCCTGCACCACCAGCCAGGGGCAGGTGGGCAGTTGGATGTCTTCGAACGGCCAGCGGCCGGCCGGGGGCGCGATGCTGATCAACGCATCGGCACGCAAGCGCACCGCATTGCGGATCGACACATAGCTGCCAAACGAGAAGCCCGCCAGCCACAGCGCGTCGTTCGGGCGCAGTCGGCGCACCCAGGCGGCTACGGCGGCGAGGTCGTCGCCTTCGCCGTTGCCGTGGTCGTATGTGCCTTCTGACTCGCCAGTACCGCGGAAATTGAACCGGACGGTATCCAGCCCCGACTCGCGCAGCGAGCGCTCCACCATCGTCACCACTTTGTTGTGCATGGTGCCGCCCTGCAGCGGGTGCGGATGGCAGATGATGGCGGTGCCGCGGCGTGCCTCTTCGGGCACGGCCACGTCGCTCACAGCTTCGAGCTTGCCCGCGGGCCCTTCCAGCGCGAAGCTGGCAGCCTGCTCAGGAAAACGGTCGGGTTGGGTAGGGATCATGACGGGGTTCATAAACACGATGATAACCGCCATGTGCCCCGGACGTTCGGGCGGACGGCGATGAATCATCTTGCGCATACATTGCTGGCGGGTGACGACGAGCTGCTGCGGCTGGGCGGCTTGATGGGCGATTTCGTCCACGGTCAGCCCGATCCGGCGCTCCCGGCGAGGCTGATCGCCGGTATACGCCTGCATCGCGCGATCGACGTTTACACCGACAGTCATCCCGTAGTGGCGGAGGCACGCACACTGCTGCCGGCACCGTATCGCCGCTACGGCGGCATCCTGTTGGACATGTGGTTCGACCATTTGCTCGCGCGCGATTTCCCGCGTTGGAGTGATCAATCGTTGGACGCCTATTCGGCGGGCGTGCGCGAACTGCTCTATCGTCACGAGTCACTGTTGCCGCCTGGCTTGTTGCGCTTCCGTCACTACATGGACGCGCATGCGCTGCCGGCAGGCTATGCGCGACCGGAGGAAATGGGCGCGGCGTTCGATGGCATCTCCCATCGCTTGCGGCGAGCCAACCCCGTGGGGGAGGCGTTGCCCGTGCTAGTGGGGCTGGACCGGCCGCTGCAGGCGACGTTCGAGACATTCTTTCCCGAACTGAAGCAGTTCGCCGCGCAATGGATTGAGGCGAACTAGCCGCAGAGCTTGTCGCACAGCAGTCGTTCGCCCACGTAATCCACGAACGCGCGCAGCTTGGGCAGCATGTGCCGCCCTGATGGCCACAACAGGTAGAACGTGCCGCACACCTGGGCGTATTCGTCCAATACAGGCACCAGTTCGCCTGACGCCAGCGCCTTGCGCACCGCGTGTTCCGGCACGTAGGCAATGCCGCGCCCGCGCATGGCGAAGCAGACGCGGGTATCCACGTCGTTGCACACCATGGCGATGGGCACCTCGACCTCTGGAGGCACCGGCCACGCCTCCAGCTTGCCGCTGGTGGGGAAGCGGTAATGCAGACAGTCGTGTTGCGCCAGGTCAGAAGGGATGGTCGGCGTACCCCGGCGTGCCAGGTATTCAGGCGACGCGACCAGTAGTCGCCGGAATGTGCCGACGCGCCGGGCGATGAGGCGCGAGTCGCTCGGCACGCCAACGCGCAGCACGGCATCGAAACCTTCTTCGATGACATCGACGAGACGATCGTCGAAATCCAGGTCCAGCCGCACGTGCGGATAGGCTTCCATGAAGTCCGAGAGCACCGGCAGCACCAGGCCGCTGACCAGCGGCAGGCTCACCCGCAGGGAGCCGCGGGGTTCAGCGAACTGGCTGTGCAGCTCCGCTTCGGCCAGTTCCAATTCACCCAGAATGCGCCGGCTGCGCGCCAAGAACTGTTGTCCCTCTGCCGTCAGCGCGATGCTGCGCGTGCTGCGGTGGAATAGGCGCACGCCCAACTGCCCTTCCAGCCGCGAGACGGCCTTACCCACGGCCGAGGCCGAGACGCCCTGCAGGCGGCCGGTTTCCACAAAGCTCAGGTTGTCGGCGACCTGCGCGAAGGTCTGCAGCAGGCCCAGGCTGTCCACGTTCATGGATTGCGGAACTCCAGGTCCGTAAAGCCACGAACTCTACCCGTCTTTTTCCGTGGATGCGCGGTATCTAACGTAGCGGTCCCCATTCCCAGGAAGGAACGCCCCCCATGACATCGAGCCAGAGCCTTGCTCTTGAGCCGGTTTCCGCCACCGGTCCGATCGATGCGGTTATCAACCTCGCCATCGACCAGCAGCGGCTGGTGGGCGCGGTCGTGCTGGTCCAGCATCGCGGCCGCGAGCTGTATCGGCGCAGCGCTGGCTGGGCGGATCGGGAGAACCGCCGGCCGATGCGCACCGACACGCTGTTCCGCCTTGCTTCGGTCAGCAAACCCATCGTCACCACGGCGGCGATGGTGCTCGCCGGCCGCGGCGTGGTGGATCTGGATATTCCGGTGACCCGCTGGGTACCGGACTTTCAACCGCGCCTGGCCGACGGCAGCGCGCCGGATATCACCCTGCGCCAACTGCTGAGCCACCAGTCTGGCCTCGGCTACCGCTTCCTCGAATCCGATGCGAGCGGCCCGTACGCGCAGGCCGGCGTGTCGGACGGCATGGACGCCAGCGGCATTACCTTGGCGGAGAACCTGCGCCGCATCGCCACGGTGCCGTTGCAGTTCGCGCCGGGCGAAGGGTGGTTTTACTCGCTGGGCATCGATGTGGCCGGTGGTGTGCTGGAGGCGGCAACGGGCAAGCCGCTGGACGAGATCGTCCGCGATACCGTCACCGGGGCGCTGGGCATGGCTGATACCGACTTCCATGCGCTCACTCCCGCGCGCCTGGCCACGCCGTACGTCAACGACGAGCCGGCACCACACGAGCTCGGCGAGGGCGAGATTGTCCCGCCGTTCCCGGATGTGGCGGGCATCATCTACAGCCCTGAGCGCGCGTTGGATGGCAGCGCCTTTGCCTCGGGCGGGGCTGGCATGGTGGGCACCGCCGATGACCTGATGCGTTTGCTGGAAGTGCTGCGCCAGGGCGGTGGGCCCATCCTCGATCACGCCTGGGTAGCGCAGATGGCACGCAACCACACGGGCGAACGCGGGCCGGAAGATGCGCCGGGCTGGGGTTTCGGCCTGGGCTTCTCAGTGCTGCGCGATGCCGCTGCTACCGGCACGCCGGAGGCAGCCGGCAGTTGGCGCTGGGGCGGCGCCTATGGGCATAGCTGGTTCGTCGATCCGGCGCGGGAGTTGAGCGTCGTGGCCTTCACCAACACCCTTTACGAAGGCATGTCTGGCGCCTTCGTCACCGAGTTGCGCGACGCCGTCTATGGCGCGCTGGAGGGGACGCTATGAATCCCGTCGAGGAGGCGTTGCCACGCGACGCCTGCCTTCCCACCCCCGCACGCCTCCCGCTGCTTGGTCTGCTCGCGCTGGCCTGCGGTGCCTTCATCACGGTGCTTACCGAGTGCGTCGTGGCCGGCCTGTTGCCGGCCATGAGCCACGATCTACGGATCAGCGAGGCGCTGGTCGGCCAGCTCACCACCATCTACGCCGTGGGCTCGATGCTCACAGCGATTCCCGTAGTCAAGTTCACCAGCCACTTGCCGCGCCGACCGTTGCTGCTCGCGGCGCTGATTGGCTTTGCGTTGGTCAACAGCGCGATGGCGTGGTCGCAGTCGTACGCCTTGATGATGGTCACTCGCTTCTTCGCGGGTGTGGCTGCAGGCCTGCTGTGGTCACTGGTGGCCGGTTACGCCAGCCGCATGGTGGCGCCGCATCAGCAAGGCCGAGCCATTGCCGTGGCGATGCTGGGTACGCCGCTGGCGATGACCATCGGCATTCCCGTCGGTACCTGGCTATCGCAGTTGATCGGCTGGCGCTGGGTCTTCGGCCTGATGTCGTTGCTGAGCCTGGTGCTGGTGGCCTGGGCACGCGCCACCTTGCCGCCAGTACCGGGCCTGCCACCACAGACCCAAGGCAGGTTGCGCGACGTGGTGGCATTACCCGGCCTGCTGCCGGTGTATCTGGTGATGCTGCTCGCCGTGCTCGCGCACAACGTGCTTTACACCTATATCGCCCCGTTCGCCGCGCTGTCCGGCGCGCAGGCATCGTTGGACCGGCTGCTGCTGCTGTTCGGCGTGGCATCGGTGGTGAGCATCGTCATCACCGGTGCGCTGATTGACCGTTGGATGCGGCCGCTGATGGCCATTGGCACCGGCCTGTTCCTGCTCGCCGCGCTGGCGATGGCGGTGTGGCCGTATTCGTCGGCGGTGCTCGTAGGGGCGGTATTGGTGTGGGGACTGGGGTTTGGCGGCGCCGCGACGTTGATTCAGACGGCGGTTGCGCGGCGTGCCGGTGACCAGCAGGACCTTGGTCAGTCATTGGTGGTGGTGGGGTGGAATCTGGCGATTGCCGGTGGTGGTGTGGTGGGTGGGGTGCTGCTGAAGACAGCGGGTGTGGTGATGTTGCCGTGGTCGTTGGTGGTGTTGTTGGTGGTGACAGTGGGGGTGGTGGTGCCGGCTAGGAGGGCTTGGGCATGAGGTTGCTCTAGCGTGAGCTCTTGGCTCCCTCGCCCCTCCGGGGAGAGGGTTGGGGTGAGGGGTCAATCTAGCCTCACCATTTCGTTTCCCACCTCGGCGCGGGTTTTCATCCAGTTTCTGTATCGCTTAGTTGTTGCGTTACGACGACCTGGCTCGCCTGCCGCGGGTTTCCGAACTGCTGCCGCAGTCCGGGTCACTTTTCTTTGTTTGCCCAAAGAAAAGTAACCCAAAGAAAGGGCCCCCCGGATGAGGCGCCTATCGGGCTGAAGCCCGATAGGTACGCGGTCGGGTTCCGGGCTTTTCGACGGGGCTCCTGCCCCGGCGAAAAGTGGCTGGCATCCATGCCAGCCACCCCTGCGGGGCCTTTTCTCCACCCGCCCGCCGCCTCATACGTGGACCCGGTAGATCAAGAGCCTCGAGCCGTCAGTTTTCGCCTTTGACCTTCGGGCCCCCTCACGAACTGGCCGGCTTCACCGGCCAGCGCCAAGTGGGGGTGCCCTTCTCTTTGGTTACTTTCTCTTGGGCAAGCAAGAGAAAGTGACCCGGCCTCCGGCAGGAGGTCGGAAGCCCGCGGCAGGCGAGCCAGTTCGCCGTAGCGCGACAACCGAGCGCAAAGTCACTGGACCCCTGCCTGCGCAGGGGTGACGGTTCTTTTGCGGTAGTGGGGCAAGAACGTCCCCTCACCCCAACCCTCTCCCCAAAGGGGCGAGGGAGCAAAAGCAAGCGGCGCCATCCCCAGGGCCCCAAAAGAAAACGCCGCCCAAAGGCGGCGTCATCCGAAACTCCCGAAAGCGAAGACTTACTTCGCCTGATCCACAATCCAGTGCACCGCGGCCTTCACCTGATCATCCGTCAGCGCCGGATTACCACCCTTGGCCGGCATCATGTTGCCATCCGGCCCCTTGTAGCCATCCGTCGCATGCTTGACCAGCGTGTCGAGGCCCTCAGCGATGCGCGGACCCCAGCTGGACTTGTCGCCCAGCTTCGGCGCGCCAGCGATGCCAGCGGTGTGGCAGCTGTGGCAGAGGTTGTCGTAAATGGTCTTGCCGTCGGTGCTGCCACCGTAGGCAACCTGCGCGGCGGCGGCCTTGGTGGCGGCGTCCTGCGCGGCCTGCATGGCGGCGCGGCCCGTGTCGCCCGCGTAGACAGCGCCGGCTGGCGCAATGCGCGCTTCGGTTTGGGCGGCGGTTTGCGGATTTACTTCTTTCGGCTCATGGTCGTAGATCAACCACGCGCCGCCGATCAGCAGCAGAGTCAGTACAGACAAGCCCAGGATCAGCAGGGAAAAGCTGCGCATGAAGCTCTGGTCGGATTTCGTCAGGGAACCGCTCACGCAATGACTCCAATTCAATGGACAGATCAAAGGACAGCCAGATGGCCGGATTAGCTTTGGTTCAGACAACAATTGGTCGAGTATAGACGAAGGCCGCGGCAAGTTTCAGTCGGGTGCCGGCGGCGTCGTGTCGCGCCTAAGTCGTACCTAAGAGCCTGTTTATAGTCTCCGCGTAGCCCGCGTTGCTCTTGAGTGGTCAGCCAGCGGCGGCTCGTGGCGCAGCGCCTGCCTGGTGGGCAGGTCAAGCTGCGGGCTGTCGTTGGCTGGCCACTCAAGAGCAACCCGTCGGGCCGGGTCTGTTTGCCCACAGGCCGGCGTCATCACTCAGTCGTGTACGGACGTACACTCCTTCTCTCTTCCTTGTCCTGCGCGCAAACAGCTCCCGGCGCGGGCCACGCGGAGACTATAAACAGGCTCTAAGGGGGCTCTGGTTTCATGCAAGTTTCTTCATTTTGACGCGATAAGCTGTCAAAACCCTGCCATCGGTCATAGGGCACCCATGTCAACTGGCATTGTCTATTGCCGTTGAACTGACCCTATCCTTTCATACGACACATAGGTCAGGCGCGCGGAGCGCACCGGTGGGGTCGGGTGGCCTGTCTTTCATTCTGGGAGTTTTTCATGTCGCGTTTTTGGAAGATCGCGCTGATCGTTGTGGCCGTGATCGTGGTGGGAGGCATCGGCTTCCGTTTGCTGCATAAGCCTGCTGCCGAGGAAGGCGCGCAGGGGCAGCACGGTGGTCAGCACAAGGGACAAGGCCAGGGCGATGCCGCCGGTCAGGACAAGGATGCCGCACCCGTGCCGGTGACGGTCGAGCCCGTGGTCAAGCAGGATGTGCCGGTGTATCTCACCGCGCTGGGCACCGTGCAGGCGCTCAACACGGTCACCGTGAATCCGCAGATCGGCGGCCAGATGCTCAGCATCAATTTCAAGGAAGGCCAGGAAGTGAAGAAGGGCGACCTGCTGGCGCAGATCGACCCGCGTCCGTTCCAGGCTGCCTACGACCAGGCCGTGGGCAAGCAACAGATGGACGAAGCGCAGCTCTCCACCGCGCAGAGCACGCTCAAGCGCAACGACGCACTGGTGGCCAAGGGCTACGTGGCCCAGTTGGACATGGACACCTACCGCAACAACGTGGCCAACCTGATCGCCAGCGTGACGGCCGATAAGGCAGCGGTGCGCGCGGCCAAGGTCAACCTGGACTTTACCCGCATCATTTCGCCGATCGACGGCGTAGCCGGCATTCGCCAGGTCGACCCGGGCAATGTGGTCATCACGACGACCAATCTGGTCACGCTGACCCAGATCCACCCGATCTACGTGATGTTCAACCTGCCAGAGCAGAACCTGGAAGCAGTCCGCTCCGCATCGGGCAACGGCGACCCGCTGGAAGTGCTGGCGCTGGACCGCGCCGATGCGCACACCATTGCCGACGACGGCCAGCTCAATGTGATCGACAACCAGATCGACACCACCACCGGCACGTTCAAGCTGCGCTCGGTGTTCCAGAACACCAAGGCTGACCTGTGGCCAGGCCAGTTCGTCAACGTGCGCCTGAAGGTGCGTACGGTGTCGGGCGGTCTGGTGATCCCGGCGCAGGCGGTGCAGCGCGGTCCGGACGGCGACTACGTGTACCTGCTGCAGCAGGACCAGACGGTCAAGATGCAGCCGGTGAAGGTGGCCAATGAGGTGGGCGACAGCCACGTCATGATCACCTCGGGCCTGGCGCTCAACGATCAGGTGGTGACGGAAGGCCAGTTCCGCCTCAAGCCGGGCAGCAAGGTCAAGGCGCTCAAGCCGGGCGAAGTGCCGGCAGCGCCGACGACGGCCGAGATGGACAAGGCCAAGAAGAATGCCAAGCAGCAGGGCGGCGGCGGTCGCCGCGGCGGCTAAGCGGGCGCAAGGGAACAAGGCAGCGGGGGCCGAGGGCTTCCGCTGCCGGTGGCAGGGCAAGGACGCGCCGCGTGCCGTCGCCGCCACCCCGACAACGCATTGCGCGAGCAAGCTGACAGCCACTCATTGACGGCAAACTTATGGGCTTCTCCACACTCTTCATTCGCCGACCCATCGCCACCTCGCTCTTGATGGTGGCGGTGCTGCTGCTCGGTATCCTCGGTTACCGCGAGCTGCCGGTGTCGGCGCTCCCCGAGATCGACGCACCCAGTCTGGTCGTGACTACGCAGTATCCGGGCGCCAGCGCCTCGACCATGGCGTCACTGGTTACCACGCCGCTGGAGCGCAACCTGGGCCAGATCTCCGGCCTGAGCATGATGACCTCCGACTCGTCGGCGGGTCTCTCGACCATCGTGCTGCAGTTCGCGATGGATCGTGACATCGACATTGCGGCGCAGGACGTACAGGCGGCCATCAATCAGGCGCGTGGCACGTTGCCCCAGACGCTGCCGTATCCGCCGGTCTATAACCGCGTGAACCCGGCCGACGCGCCGATCATGACGCTCAAGCTCACGTCAGAGAGCCTGCCGCTGCGTGAGGTGAACAACTACGCTGACTCGATCCTCGCGCAGAAGCTCTCGCAGGTGCAGGGCGTGGGTCTGGTGTCCATCGCTGGCAACGTGCGCCCGGCCGTGCGTGTGCAGGTGAATCCGTCGCAGCTCGCCAATCTTGGCCTGACGATGGAAGACGTGCGCAGTTCGCTCACCGAGGCCAACGTGAACGCGCCCAAGGGCACGCTCAACGGCGCCACGCAGTCCTACAGCATCGGCACCAACGATCAGTTGGCGACCGCGGCTGAGTACAAAGACACCATCATCGCGTACAAGAACAACGCGCCGGTGCGTCTGTCCGACGTCGCCGCCGTGGTGGATGGGGTAGAGAACGACCAGCTCGCTGCATGGGCGAACGGCAAGCCCGCCGTGCTGCTCGACGTCCGTCGCCAGCCGGGCGCCAACATCGTGCAGACCGTGCAGCAGATCCGCGCGATCCTGCCGCAGTTGCAAGCTGTGCTGCCGGCGGACGTGCATCTGGACGTCTTCGCTGACCGCACCATCACCATCCGCGCCTCGGTGGAGGACGTGCAGTTCACGCTGATCCTCACCATCTTCCTGGTGGTGGCGGTGATCTTCGTGTTCCTGCGCCGCCTGTGGGCCACCATCATTCCGTCAGTGGCGGTGCCGCTGTCGCTGATGGGTACGTTCGGCGTCATGGCCTTCACCGGCATGTCGCTGGACAACCTCTCGCTGATGGCGCTTACCGTGGCCACCGGTTTCGTGGTGGACGATGCGATCGTGATGATCGAAAACATCGTGCGCTATATCGAGCAGGGCAAGGAAGGCAAAGAAGCGGCAGAGATCGGCGCGAAGGAAATCGGCTTCACCGTGCTGTCGCTGACCGTGTCGCTGATCGCGGTGTTCCTGCCGCTGTTGCTGATGCCGGGCGTTACCGGTCGCCTGTTCCACGAATTTGCGTGGGTGCTCACCATCGCGGTGGCCATCTCCATGCTGGTGTCGCTGACGCTGACACCGATGATGTGCGCCTACCTGCTCAAGCCCGACGCACTGCCGGAAGGCGACGATGCGCACGAGCGCCATGCCGCCGCCGGCAAGAAGACCTGGTGGTCGCGTCTGGTCAATGTGTACGAGAGTTCGCTGGACTGGGTGCTCGGCCACCAGAGGCTGACCATCCTGATCGCGGGCGCCACCGTCGTGCTCACCGTGTTCCTCTACATCGTGATCCCCAAGGGCCTGCTACCCGAGCAGGACACGGGCCTGATCACCGGTGTCGTGCAAGCCGATCAGAACGTCGCCTTCCCGCAGATGGAACAGCGCACCAAGGCCGTGGCCGATGCGTTGCGCCGTGACAAGGCGGTGACCGGTGTAGCGGCCTTTATCGGCGCAGGCTCGATCAACCCGACGCTCAACCAGGGTCAGCTCAGCATCGTGCTGAAGGATCGCGGTGACCGCGACAGCCTTGACGACGTGGTGGCCCGCTTGCAGAGGGAAGCTGCCGGCATTCCAGGCGTGGCTCTGTATCTGAAGCCCGTGCAGGATGTGACGCTGGACAGCCGCGTGTCCGCCACCGAGTACCAGTACTCGATGTCTGACGTGAACGCGGCGGAGCTTTCCAACTACGCCACGCGGATGACGCAGGCGCTGCGCGAGCGCAAGGAACTGGCCGACGTCGACAACAACCTTGCCGACCAGGGCACCTCGCTCAAGCTCACCATCGACCGCGAAAAGGCCAGCCGTCTCGGCGTGCCGGTGCAGACCATCGACGACACGCTGTACGACTCGTTCGGCCAGCGCCAGATCTCGACCATCTTCACCCAGCTCAACCAGTACCGCGTGGTGCTGGAAGTGGCGCCGCAGTTCCGCACCAGCACCGCGTTGCTCAACCAGCTCACGGTAAAGAGCAACGGCAGCGGCGCATTGACGGGCAGCAATGCCACGGCATTTGGTCAGGTGGCGTCGAGCAACTCGTCGACCAGCACCGGCCTGGGCGTGGCCAACATCGGCGTGATCGTCGGTGCTGGCGGCACCATTCCGCTGGCCTCGCTGGCGACGGCCGAGGTCACCACTGCGCCGCTGGTGGTCAGCCATCAGCAGCAGCTGCCGGCCGTGACCATCTCGTTCAACCTCGCGCAGGGCTACTCACTGTCCGAGGCGGTTGATGCGATCCACGAGGTGGAGCAGCAGTTGGACTTCCCGCCGCAGGTGCGTGGCCAGTTCATCGGCAAGGCGGCGGAGTTCTCCACCTCGCTGACCAATGAAGTGCTGTTGCTGGTCGCCTCCATCGTGGTGATCTACATCGTGCTGGGCGTGCTGTACGAGAGCTACATCCACCCGTTGACCATCATCTCGACCCTGCCGCCGGCCGGTGTGGGTGCCTTGCTGGCACTGCTCCTGTGCGGCATGAGTCTGTCGGTGGATGGCATCGTGGGTATCGTGTTGCTGATCGGTATCGTGAAGAAGAACGCGATCATGATGATCGACTTCGCGATCGAGGCGCAGCGCGAGGGCATGAAGCCGCACGAGGCGATCCGTCGTGCGTGTCTGCTGCGCTTCCGCCCGATCATGATGACCACCGCGGCCGCCATGCTCGGTGCCTTGCCGCTGGCATTGGGCAACGGCATTGGCGCGGAGCTGCGCCGTCCGCTGGGTGTATCTATCGTCGGCGGCCTGCTGTTGTCGCAGTTGGTGACGCTGTACACCACGCCGGTGATCTACCTCTACATGGAGCGCTTCTCCGACTGGCTGCGCGAGCGTCGCGAACGCCGCGCGCTCGAGCAGGCACAGACGCGCGGCGCAGTGTGATGACGCTCGACCGGCCCGGTATGCACCGGGCCAAGCAATAAGACCACCCAAGGGGGCGCGGCCATCATGGCGCGCCCCTTTTGGCGTTATCCGGGCTCGACACAAGGATCGACATGGACATGACAAGGAAACCCCAGGTTTGCGTGCTCGGCAGCGCGGAGCCGGGCTCGAAGGCGTACGAACTGGCGGGGCAAGCCGGTGCCTTGCTGGCGCGCGCAGGCATCACGCTGGTGAGCGGTTGCGGCAGCCCTGCCACGCGGCATGCGGCGCAAAGTGCGATCGATGCGGGCGGCCTGGTCGTCAGCATCATCCCGAGCGGCACCATGCCGGCCGTCGACTGGCCGGCGACCGTGGTGATTCCGTGCGGCATGGGCGATGCACGCAATCTGTTGATGGCGCTGGCCGGCGATGCCTGCCTCGTGATCGGTGGGCGCGCCGGCACCATTTCCGAAGTGTGCCTGGCCTGGCTTCATCATCGGCCGCTGTTGCCGCTGACCGGTTGCGGTGGCTGGTCGGATGGACTGCTGCAGAATCCGCCCGACGAGCGCGCCAATTCGCCCATCCTGCCGTGGGATTCCGTCGAGGTGCTGGAGGCAAAACTGAGGTCGCTTGGGCTGGTCCGCATTTAGACGTCTAAGTGCTGGATGTCTAAGGGACACCTAAGGGCCGCCACCGTACCGTGAGCACCCATGCCCCGCACTGCCATTTCCGCCTTCGCGGGAATGGCAGTGCGGAAAGTCGAGCTGCCCCGCAAGCGCAAGAAACTATCAACCAAATCTTCAGTCATGCGTTCTGCAGTCAATGTGCGGTATATACGTTTCTTCGTGCGTGCGCCCTGACGCGGTGCGCGGCTTCTCTGAACACCCTCGCGCCTGGCGCGTTGTTTCTGGTTTCCTGACGGCATGAACATCTCCGGCCCCTTCATCCGCCGCCCGATCGGCACCTCGCTGCTTGCCATGGGCGTGTTTGTGGTGGGTCTGATCTGCTACGCACTGCTGGGCGTGGCGGCGCTGCCGAACATGCAATTCCCGGTGATCTTTGTGCAGGCCAGCCAGGCCGGCGCCAGCGCAAGCACCATGGCCTCCACCGTGGCCGCGCCGCTGGAGCGGCACTTGGGCCAGGTGCCGGGCATCGACACCATGCGTTCGTCCAGTTCACTGGGCAGCACGCAGGTATTCCTGATGTTCGAGACGGGGCGGAATCTGGATTCCGCCGCGCGCGACGTGCAGGCCGCCATCAATGCGGCGCAGTCCGACTTGCCGAGTGGCCTCAACGCGCCGCCGAGTTACCAGAAAGCCAATCCAAACGACGATCCGATCATCGCCTTCGCGTTGACCTCCGAAACGCAGTCGGCGCGTGAGCTGTATGACATCGCCGATTCGCTGCTCGCGCAGCGCATCCGTCAGCTCGACGGCGTGTCGGAAGTGGACATCCTCGGCGCGGCGACACCGGCCGTTCGCGTTGATGTAAACCTGCGTCAGCTCAATGCGCTGGGTCTGTCGCCCGACCAGCTGCGCAACGCGCTCACTGCTGCCAACGTCACCTCGCCTCAGGGTTTCCTGTCGGACGGTAAAACGACCATGGCGGTGACGGCCAACGATTCGCTGCATACGGCGGCGGATTTCGCGGACCTGGTTATCGCGTCGAACAATGGTGTTCCCGTGCGCCTGTCGGATGTCGCCAAGGTGTACGACGGCCTGCAGGACGCGTATCAGGCAGCGTGGTTCCAGGGTAAGCCGGCGATTTTGATGTACGTCTATCGCCAGTCCAACGCCAACATCATCGGCACCGTGGATCGCGTGAAGGACGCCGTGCCGCTGTTGCGCAGCTACCTGCAGCCCGGCACCACGCTCACGCCGTACTTCGACGGTACGCCGACCATTCGCGCATCGCTACATGAAGTGCAGGCGACGTTGCTGATCAGCCTGGTCATGGTGATGCTCACGATGGCGTTGTTTCTGCGCCGTCTGGCACCCACCTTGATCGCCACCGCCGCCGTGCCGTTGTCGCTGGCTGGCGCCGCGATGGTGATGTACATCCTCGGCTTCACCCTCAACAACCTGACTCTGCTGGCGCTGGTCATCGCCATCGGCTTCGTCGTGGACGATGCCATCGTGGTGATCGAGAACATCGTCCGGCACATCGACCAGGGTATGACGCGCATGGAGGCGGCGCTGGCCGGCGCGAAGGAGATCGGCTTCACTATCGTGTCGATTACCGCCTCGCTGGTTGCCGTGTTCTTGCCACTCCTGTTCATGGGCGGCATCACGGGCCTGTTCTTCAAGGAATTCACCATCACGCTGGTGGCCGCGATCATCGTCTCGGCGTTCGTTTCGCTCACGCTCACCACCTCGCTGTGCGGCCAGTTCCTGAGCAGCCACGATCAGGACAAGCCGACCACGCGCGTTGGTATCGCCCTGGAGAAATTCCAGGCGGGCATGCTGGGTGTCTATTCGAAGTGCCTGAAGTTCTCGCTGAAACACGCGCTCGTATTCTCGCTGACGCCGTTGGTGTTGATTGGCATCACCGTGCTCCTGTTCGGTCAGGTGAAAACGGGTCTGTTCCCGCCGCAGGACACCGGCCTGATTCGTGGCCGCGCGACCTCCGGTGCGACGGTGTCGTTCCAGGATGCGGTCGAACGTCAGCAGCGCCTGATCAATATGTTGCTGAAGGATCACGACGTCGCCCGCGTGGGTTCGCGCCTGGGCACCAGCCGCCAGGGTGCATCAGGCACGTTCGATATCGAACTGAAGACACATGCACAGGGCCGCACGGACGACACATTCGCCGTGCTCGCGCGACTGAGCGCCAAGGCCGCGCGCTATCCCGACCTCAACGTGCGCCTGCGTCCCATCCAGGATCTGCCGAGTTTCGGCGGTGGCGGCGGCACCAGCCAGGGTGCGCAGTATCAGGTGTCGCTGCAGGGCGATGATCCCGAAGAGCTGACCCTGTGGCTGCCCAAACTGGTTGCCGAACTGAAAAAGAACCCCAAGCTCAAGGACGTGGGCAGCGATGTCGACGACGCCGGCTTGCAGCAGAATATCGTGATTGACCGCGACAAGGCCGCGCGCCTCAACGTAGGCATCGGCACCATCGACGG
This sequence comes from Dyella sp. AD56, assembly GCF_002878475.1. NCBI lineage: Bacteria > Pseudomonadati > Pseudomonadota > Gammaproteobacteria > Lysobacterales > Rhodanobacteraceae > Dyella > Dyella sp. AD56. The sequence goes on along the minus strand of NZ_NRDP01000016.1, from coordinate 165,921 downwards.
CGCGCTGTACAACGCGTTCGGCCAGCGCCAGATCAGCACCATCTATTCCGACCTCAACCAGTACAAGGTGGTGGTCAACGCGCTGCCGAACCAGACGGCAACGCCAGCCGCCATCGATGCGATTTACGTGGCCAGCAATAGCGGCAAGATGGTGCCGCTCACCGCCTTCGCGCATCAGGAAGCGGGGCTGGCACCCACGCAGATCTCGCACGAAAACCAGTACACCGTGATGAGCATGAGCTTCAACCTCGCGCCGGGCGTGAGCATGGGCGAAGCGCTGCAGATCATCCAGGCGACCGGTTCGCAGATGCGTCTTCCGGGCGACATCCGCATCAACATCGGTGGTGATTTCCGCCGCTTCCAGCAATCACAGAGCGGCATGTTGTGGCTGCTGCTCGGCGCTATCGTGGTTGTCTACATTGTCCTCGGCATGCTGTACGAGAGCCTGATCCATCCGGTGACGATTCTTTCCACTTTGCCAGCGGCAGGCGTCGGTGCGCTGATGGCGCTGTGGATCACCGATACCGAACTGTCGGTGATCGCGCAGATCGCGTTGGTATTACTCATCGGCATCGTCAAGAAGAACGCGATCATGATGATCGACTTCGCGCTGGTGTCGCGTCGCGAGCACGGGCTCAGCGCCTCCGATGCCGCCTACGAGGCAAGCATGGTGCGCTTCCGCCCGATCATGATGACCACCATGGTGGCGATTCTCGCCGCCGTGCCCATCGCCATCGGCCTGGGCGAAGGTTCGGACCTGCGTCGCCCACTGGGTATTGCGTTGATTGGCGGCCTGCTGATCTCCCAAAGCCTGACCCTGCTCAGCACCCCGGCGCTCTACGTGATCTTCTCGTGCCTGGCCGATCGTTTCAGCGCATGGCGCGCCAGGTTCCGTCAGCCGCGGCGCCTGCCCGCGGGCGAGAACGTCTGAGCGACTGCTATCCCTTTCAGGAGCGCAGCTGCGCTCCTGAAAAAAGCCTGCCGAACCATACCCTTGCGCATTGTTCCGGTCCGCGCTTTCGTGCTTCGCCCGAAATCGCGACAATAAGGGGCTTTCGTCCGCCCGTTTCGCCCCCATGTCGGTCGGCTCCGGACGTTTGGTGCGTCCGTGCGTGGCCCTGTCTGCGCGTCGCACCTTCCCCTTGGTAATGCCGTAGCCAGCGAGGTCATAGCAGACAATGTCGAACACGCCGAAGATCATTTACACGCTTACGGACGAAGCGCCGTACCTCGCCACGCATTCGCTGCTGCCCATCATCAAGGCGTTCACCAGCACCGCTGGTATCGCTGTCGAGACGCGCGACATCTCGCTGGCCGGTCGCATCATTGCCCAGTTCCCGGACATCCTGCCGGACAACCAGAAGATCGCCGACGACTTGACGGAACTTGGCCAGCTGGCGACCACGCCGGATGCCAACATCATCAAGCTCCCCAACATCAGTGCCTCGATGCCGCAGCTCAAGAGCGCGATCAAGGAACTGCAGTCGCAGGGTTACGCGCTGCCGGATTACCCGGAAGACCCGAAGGACGTCAGCGAGTGGAACGTCAAGGCGCGCTACGACAAGGTCAAGGGCAGTGCCGTGAACCCCGTGCTGCGCGAGGGCAATTCTGACCGCCGCGCGCCGCTTTCGGTGAAGAACTACGCACGCAAGCATCCGCACAAGATGGGCGCGTGGTCCAAGGATTCGCGGACGCACGTCGCCCACATGGACGGCGGCGACTTCTACGGTAGCGAGAAGTCCACCGTGGTCGACAAGGCCACCACCGTGAAGATCGAGTGGTTCGGCAAGGACGGCACCAGCAAGGTGCTGAAGGAAAAGACCGCGCTGAAGGACGGCGAGATCATCGACGCCGCTGTGATGAGCAAGAAAGCGCTGACCAGCTTCATCGACGCACAGATCGCTGAGGCGAAGAGCCAGGGCATCCTGTTCTCGCTGCATCTGAAGGCCACCATGATGAAGGTCTCCGACCCCATCATGTTTGGTTTCGCGGTCAACGAGTTCTATAAGGATGTGCTGACCAAGCACGCCGACGCACTCAAGAGTGTGGGCTTCGAGCCGAACAACGGCATCGGTGACCTCTATGCGCGCCTCGGCCAGCTGCCGCAGGCCACGCAGGATGCAATCCTCGCCGATATCTCGGCGGAGTACGCCAAGCGCCCGGCGCTGGCCATGGTCAATTCCGACAAGGGCATCACCAACCTGCACGTGCCGAGCGACGTCATCATCGACGCCTCCATGCCGGCGATGATCCGCGACTCCGGCAAGATGTGGAACGCTGAAGGCAAGCTCGAGGACACCAAGGCGGTGATCCCCGATCGCAGCTACGCGGGCGTGTACCAGGCCGTCATCGAAGACTGCAAAGCACATGGCGCGTTCGATCCGGCGACCATGGGCAGCGTGCCCAACGTGGGCCTGATGGCGCAGGCCGCCGAAGAGTACGGCTCGCACGACAAGACCTTCCAGATCGCTGGCGACGGCGTGGTCAAAGTCATCGACGAGTCCGGCAAGGTGCTGCTGGAGCAGCCGGTGGAAACCGGCGACATCTGGCGCATGTGCCAGACCAAGGACGCGCCGATCCAGGATTGGGTGAAGCTCGCCGTCACGCGTGCTCGCCTGTCCAACACGCCGGCCGTGTTCTGGCTCGATATCAACCGCGCGCACGACGCGCAGGTGATCAAGAAGGTCGAGCGCTACCTGAAGGACCACGACCTGTCCGGCTTGGACATTCGTGTGCTTTCGCCGGTGGATGCCACCACGTTCTCGCTGGAGCGCATCCGGAAGGGCCAGGACACCATCTCGGTCACCGGCAACGTGCTGCGTGACTACCTCACCGACCTGTTCCCGATCATGGAGCTCGGCACCAGCGCGAAGATGCTCTCCATCGTGCCGCTGATGGCCGGTGGTGGCTTGTTCGAAACCGGTGCGGGCGGTTCGGCGCCCAAGCACGTGCAGCAGTTCCTGGAAGAGGACTACCTGCGCTGGGATTCGCTGGGCGAATACCTCGCCATTGCCGCATCGTTAGAGCACCTCGCCAACCGCTACGACAACGCCGATGCTCGCGTGCTGGCCAAGACGCTGGACGAAGCCAACGGCAAGATCCTCGACAACAACAAGTCGCCGGCGCGCAAGGTTGGTGAGCTCGACAATCGCGGCAGCCACTTCTACCTCGCCATGTACTGGGCGCAGGCACTCGCCGCGCAGAACGACGACGCCAAGCTCAAGGCGAAGTTCGAGTCGATCGCGAAACTGCTCACTGAGAACGAAGCCAAGATTGTCGGCGAACTGAACGGTGCGCAGGGCAAGGCGGTTGATATCAAGGGCTACTACCACCCGAGCACGGACCTCATCACCCAGGCCATGCGCCCGAGCAAGACCTTCAACGACGCGTTGTCGTCGCTGGGCTGATCGCCTGTTTATCGGTGTATCAAAAGAAGGCCGCGAAAGCGGCCTTCTTTCATTCTGGTGCCTACCATTTCGTCAGGCAGGCAGCCTGAATTGCTCAGTGTTGATGACAGGCCATGCACGAGTAGCTGCTTGACAGCATCATCGGCGTGGCTGGCTTTTGACCTGGCGTGAGTGCCGCATTGAATGCTGCGACATTGGCCTGCGCATCGTGGATGCGCTGCTCCAGCACGTCGCGGTACGGCCAGCTCGCATAGTCCGGCGAGCGCTTGGCCAGGGCGTACACCTTTTGCGCGGTCTGCCAGTCGCCGGATTTGGTGAGCATGTCGCCCATGTTGAGCAGAAAACCTTCTTCGTTGTGTGGGGCAATGGATGAGTTGAGGCAGGCCCGCGCATCGCGTGAGCCGGTGCTCGCCTTGAACATGACGTTGGAGAGTTGATCCAGGTTGGCGCCGTGATGGTCGAGCGTGGTGTGTGCGCACACCTCCAGGTTCTGCCACTGCTGGTCCAGCGCGCGCTTGAAGCCGTCGCTGTCAGCCGGTTGGTTGCTTGCCACATAACCCGCGGTGAAGAGATTGAAGGCCGGCCAGTCTTTGACGGCTTGCTGCATGATCACCGTACCTTGCTCGCGCAGTGCGGCATCGCGATCGATCTGCGCCTCGGCCAGCATCGCGCTGGCCAGGAACCCTCGAAAGCGGGCGTCATCCGGCGCCAAGTCCACAGCCTTTTGGAAATACTTGCGCGCCAGCACGGCATCATCGGTGATGCTGGCCGGCGTTCGATCGAGCCGGCTGCGCTCCGACAGCCGCCACATGTGCAGCCAGCCCACGTGGGCGGCGGTGACCGCATCGTTGGGGTTGCGCAGGTAAGCGGCAGTGCTTGCTTCCAGGCTGGCCTGGATCTTCGCGTAGTCGCCGCTCTGGAAGGTCTCCCAGACCAGTCCATCGGCCTGCAGTGCCGCGGGCTGGCGTGCCGGCGAGGCATCGGCATGCGCATGGCTGGCAAACAGGCCCCCGGCGGCCAGGAAGAGGGTGGCGACAATCAAGGCGTTTCGCGCGGTAGTCTTCATAGTCGGTCATCCATGGCTGGGTCGGTAGGCCATAGACTGAACGTGACGCAACCCCTGCTGCAGGGTCGGTTATCAACTTTTGGCTCTGACAGCTGTCACTTTCTGAGGCAGGGCGCCCCAGGCAGCTTAAGGGGCGCATGAATGCCGATCTGGCCACCCCGGGTTGGTGTTATGACCCTGTCGGATAATTCATTTCTCGAACATTCCCGTTACTGGAGCTACGCATGCGTGCACCGCTGTTAGCCGCTGCACTTGTTCTCGCGGCAAGCGCACCTGTTTTCGCACAGACGTCTGGTGCACCCGCACCCGCGTCGACGTCCGCAGCCGTCAATCTGGATGCGGTCACCGTCAGTGGCGTGCAACCCGGGCCAGGACTGTGGAGGGTGAGCAAGGGCGACCACGTGATGTGGGTGCTCGGTACGCTTTCGCCGCTGCCCGACAAGATCCAGTGGAAGACCGACGAAATCGAGCAGACCATTGCCGGTTCGCAGGAGGTGCTGGGCCCGCCCTCGATCCAGCTCAAGCCCAAGACCAATTTCTTCGGCAAGCTGTTCTTGCTGCCCTCGCTGGTGGGCGCGCGCAAGAATCCCGACGGCCAGACGCTGCAGCAGATGGTGCCAACTGCCGACTACGCGCGCTGGCTGGTGTTGAAGAAGCAATACATCGGCAACGACAGCGGTATCGAGAACTGGCGGCCGATCTTCGCCGCGGTGGAGCTGTACGACAAGGCGATCAAGCGCTACGGCCTGACCTCGTCCGGTGGCGTGAAGGACACCGTGCGTAATCTAGCCAAGAAGCACAACATCAACTTCAACACCGTGCGTTACACCATGCTGGTGGAAGAGCCGCGCAGTGCGGTGAAGACCTTCAAGTCCTCGCCGATGGACGATCGCGAGTGCTTTGGCCGCACGCTCGACACCGTGGAGCGCGATATGGGGCACATCACCGAGCGCGCAAATGCCTGGGCGACCGGCGACATCGATTTGCTGCGCAGCCTGCCGATGAACGACCAGCGCGAAGCCTGCCTGTCGGCGGTGACCGAAGCCGGTTTTGCCAAGCAGTTGGGTTTCAGCGACGTGCGACAGAAGGCGGAGGCGATGTGGGTTGCCGAGGCGGACAAGGCGCTCAATACCAACACGCAGACCTTCGCTATGTTGCCGATGGAAGACGTGCTGTCGCCGAAGGGATTGATCGCTCGCCTGAAGGCGCAGGGCTATCAAGTGGAGGCGCCGGATGGCAGCGACGCCGAGGGTCAGGCCACAACGCAACCGTAAAGATGCGCCCCGTTTGTTGGGGCGCACCTTATGGGTGATTACGCGCTTGCCTGGTCCAGCGCTGCAATCTCTTCCTTGCTCAATTGCAACTCCACACCCTTCAGTAGCTCCTTGAGCTGCGGAACGCTCGTGGCGCTCGCGATCGGTGCCGTGACACTGGGACGTGCAATCAGCCACGCCAGCGCGACCTGAGCGGGCGTAGCGCCGTGGGCCGCAGCGACCTTATCCAGTGCAGCAAGCACGCCAAGGCCATGCGGGTTGAGGTACTTCTGCACCGCGCCGCCGCGCGCGGCGCTCTTGGCAAAGTCGGCTTCGCTGCGGTACTTGCCGCTGAGGAAGCCGCTGGCGAGCGCGTAGTAGTTGATTACGCTCACGTTCTCCGCGACGACCAGCGGTTCCAGTTCCTTTTCGTAACCCTTGCGGCTGACCAGGTTGTATTCCGGCTGTAGCGTCTCGTAACGAGGCAGGTGGTATTCGGCGGAAATCTTCAGTGCTTCGGCAAAGCGGTCGGCGACGTAGTTGGAGGCGCCGATCACACGCACCTTGCCCTGTTCGATCAGCTTGCCGAATGTGCCGAGTGTTTCGTGCAAGGGCACCGTCGCATCGTCTTCATGTGATTGGTAAAGGTCGATGTAGTCGGTTTGCAGGCGCTTGAGCGAGCCTTCCACCGCCTGGTTGATATTCATGGGCGACAGGCCGGGATGTTCGGCCCACTTCGCCACTTTGGTGGCGATCACCACCTTGTCGCGTTTGCCGCTGCGCTTGAGCCACTTGCCGATGATCGTTTCCGATTCGCCACCGCGGTTGCCCGGCACCCAGGCCGAATAAACGTCCGCGGTGTCGATCAGGTTGAAGCCCGCGTCGACGAAGGCGTCGAGCAGTTCGAACGAGCGTTGCTCGTCTGCACTCCAGCCAAAGACGTTGCCGCCGAAGGCGAGTGGCGCGACGGAAAGCGAGGATCGACCCAGGGGGCGCAGTTGCATGGATGTGCTCCGCATTCAATGTAGGGAATAGGGGGTTGGTGCATACTCGGGGACCTGAGCGAGTATACGCGCCGCCCATGTGAGGCCCGTGCGTAGCCGCGCCGACACTGGAGGAAGGCGGATGAAGAGCAAGGCAGCAACACTGCGGCGCGCGGTTTTGACGGGCGCCATTGTGATGGGTTTGTGCACGAGCGCCGGTATGGTTACGGCGCAGACGCTGACCCGCCCATGGAACGACACCACGCTGTCGCCCGATGCGCGCGCAAAGCTGCTGCTCGCACAGCTCACGCAGGACGAGAAGTTCCAGCTTCTCCACAGTTATTACGCTGGGCCGGATCGTCCGGCTGACAAACCGTTTCCTAAAGGGGCGATCGCTTCGGCCGGTTACATCGCGCCGATTGATCGGCTCGGTATTCCCGCGCTGGAAGAAAGCGATGCAGGTCTTGGTGTAGCCAGTTCCAGCCGCATGCGCCCCGGCGACCACGCCACACCGCTGCCTGCCGGGCCAGTGACGGCAGCAAGCTGGGATCCGAAGGTTGCCTATCGTGGCGGCGCCATGATCGGCAGCGAAGCGCACAGCAAGGGTTTCAACGTGCTGCTTGCCGGCGGCATCAACCTCACGCGCGAGCCGCGAAACGGGCGCAACTTCGAGTATGCGGGCGAAGATCCCCTGCTTGCCGGCACCCTCGTCGGCGAAGCCATCAAGGGCATCCAGGACCAGCACGTCATCTCCACCATCAAGCATTTCGCGTTGAATAATCAGGAGACGGGTCGCAACACTATCAACGTGCAGATCGGCGAGCAGGCGATGCGGGAGTCAGACCTGCTTGCATTCGAGCTGGCCATTGAACATGGCAAGCCCGGTTCGGTGATGTGCTCGTACAACAAGGTCAACGGCGACTGGGCCTGCGAGAACGACTACCTGATGAATCAGGTGCTCAAGCGCGACTGGAAGTATCCCGGTTTTGTGATGTCCGACTGGGGCGGTGCACACAGTGCGGCGAAAGCAGTGAACGCCGGCCTCGACCAGGAGTCGGCCGGCGAGGTGTTCGACAAGGAACTGTACTTCGACGCGCCGCTGCGCGCGGCGCTGGCCAAGGGCGAGGTGAAGCAGTCGCGCATCGACGACATGGTCGAGCGCATTCTGCGCAGCATGTTCGCGGTGGGCGTGTTCCAGTATCCCGCCGGCAAGGCGCCCATCGATTCGCAGGTCAACCTGAAAGTAGCGCGCGAAACGCTGGAGTCGGGCGCCGTGCTGTTGCGTAACGAGCACGACACCTTGCCGTTGGATCTCAACAAGCTGCAGTCCATTGCCGTGATCGGCGCGCATGCCGACAAGGGTGTGCTCGCTGGCGGTGGTTCCTCGGTGGTCACTGCGATGGGCGGCAACGCTGTGCCTGGCATCGCGCCCACGACGTGGCCGGGGCCGGTGATGTATCACCCGTACGCGCCGCTCAAGGCGCTGCGTGATGCGGCGCCCAAGGCTAACGTGCAGTTCGCCGAAGGCAACGACGTGGCGGCTGCCGCTGCGCTCGCCGCGAAGTCGCAGGTTGCCGTGGTGTTCGTGCAGAAGTGGCAGACCGAATCGCTCGATTCACCGGATATGTCGCTGCCCGACAACCAGGATGCACTGGTCGACGCCGTGGCCAAGGCCAATCCGCGCACCATCGTGGTACTGGAGAACGGCGGCCCCGTGGCCATGCCGTGGCTCGATCAGGTCGGCGCGGTGCTGGAGACGTGGTATCCGGGTGGCGACGGCGGCAAGGCCATCGCGAACCTGCTTTCCGGCAAGGTGAATCCCTCGGGCCGCCTGCCGGTGAGTTGGCCGGCGGATCTCTCCCAGCTGCCGCGCAAGGATCTTCCCGCAGCGGCCGGTGGCACGCCGCCCGATGCGGTGGACTACACCATCGAAGGCGCCAACGTGGGTTATCGGTGGTATCAGTCCAAGGGCATCAAACCGCTGTTCCCGTTTGGCTACGGCCTGTCGTACACGCAGTTCACCCACGGCCCGCTAAAGGTCGACGCCAACGGCTACCAGTTGAAGGCCACGGTCGATGTCGCCAACACAGGGACGCACGCCGGTGCCGAGGTGGCGCAGGTCTATGTGCGCGTACCCGGTGCCAAGGCAGCCCGGCTTGCTGGCTATTCAAAGGTGTTCCTCAAGCCCGGTGAACACCGCACGTTGACCATTCCGCTGGAGCCGCGCCTGTTGGCCGACTTCGATGTTGCGAAGCATGGTTGGGTGGTACGAGGTGGTGAGTACAGCGTTGCCGAAGGTTCTTCCTCGGACGCCGTCGGCACCGCCGTCAATGTGCAGCTCACCACCGGAAAGCTCTAACGCAAGGCGCCGGCTGTTGAGGCCGGCGCCTCCTGTCAGCCGCAACCGTCGTGGGCGAGCTTGGGCGGTGCCAGACCCTTGCGAGCCGTGGCCGTCACATTGGGCGTGCGTTCGCGCTTGCCAGTGGGGCGTGGCTTGGGTGTCGGCGTATCTGCCAGCCGACGGGCCAGTTCCGGGTCCGTAATGTGGCCATGCAAGAACAGCAGGTTGGTGAAGAGCGAGCTCATGACATCCTCCCGTCGTGCCATTGTTTGAGCGTTTGCTCAAGTTAGAGCCATCGCGGATGGCGAAAAAGCGATATATTCGCAAGCCAGCCTTGAGGGATATTCAAGATGGCGCGCGTCTCGCTGGATCTTCTCCAACAGTTTGTCCAGGTGGCCCGGCTCGGCAACCTGTCGCGCGCTGCCGAACAGGCCAACCTCACGGTGAGCGCGCTCAGCCATCAGGTGCGGCAGTTGGAGCAGCGGCTGGAGCGCAAGTTGTTCGAGCGCGGCCCGCGCGGCGTGCAGCTCACCGTTGAAGGGCGCCGCTTGCTGGAGGCGGTGGGGCACCACTTCGATGGCATCGATCGCGCCATGGCGGGCTTTCGTTGTCGCCGCGACGATGTGCTGACGTTGAGCGCCATTCCCGGCGTCATGTCCAGCTGGCTAGTGCCGCGCCTGGCGCGATTGGTGGCGGCTCACCCCGAGCTGCAACTCAACCTGCAGTCCAGCGTGGAACTGGTCAACTTCGAGCGCGAGCCCGTGGATGCCGCCGTACGCTATGGTCGCGGCCCATGGCCGGGATTGATCACCGAGCGCCTGTTCGGCGAATGGATTGCACCGGTGGCATCACCCGCCTTGCTGGAACGCATGAGCGAAGTGGACCCTAACGATCTCGGTCGTTGGCCACTGCTTGGCGATCCCGGTGACCGCTGGCGCGACTGGTTTGCGCAAAGCACCGGCGAGCTGCCGCCCCGGTACGTGGCTCACTTCGACAACACCGATGCCCTGCAGCGCGGCGCGCTGGAAGGCATGGGCGTGGCATTGGGGCGCATGGTCATGGCGCGCCCGCTGATCGAGGCTGGCCTGCTCAAGGTGCTGGGCAACCGCTATCAGCAGATCCCCGAAGCGTATTTCCTGGTGTACCCCGAGCATGCGAAGGATCACGCAGGCCTGCGCACGTTCCGCGAGTGGCTGCTGTGCGAAGCCGGCAAGTACGCCGAGGCCATGTCGTACGCCACCGGCAACAATGGCGACGATGCCTTGTAAGAGCGCCAGGCCTCATCACAGGAGCATTGACCTCTCGCAGTACGTGATCGCACTCACGTGAAAGACCGTCTCCAGCTTTTCATGCTCCACTAGACCGGATGGCAACGGTTATCCTTCGTCCATCCACCGTTTGTATACATAGTGGTCGGCAAGCTGCGCCCGTTATGCTGTGCGTGTTGTTTCGTGATTTTCGCTAGGGGTTTTCGATGAACAGCCGTGTTTTCCTGGGGCTGGCAGCCGTGCTGCTGGCGGCCTGCAGTGGTCATTCCGCGCCAGCCAGCGCGCAGGTGCAGGATCAGCCCGCCGCACTGGTGCCACCCACCAGCGCCAGTGATTTCACGGCGTCCCAGCTCGATCAGGTAGTTGCGGGTGACTGGCGTTCGCCGGACCACAAGGCACGCGACGTATATCGCCACCCCAAGGCAACACTGCAATTCTTCGGCGTTCGCCCGGATCTCACCGTTGTCGAAATCACCCCGGGTGGCGGCTGGTACACGGAAATCCTTGCGCCGCTGCTGCACGACAACGGGCACTACATTGCCGCCACCCCCAAGCCCGCCGTCGACGGTGAGGCTAGCCGTGACCTCAGCGGGTTGAAGGGGAAGTTCGCCGCCGACCCCGCGCATTACGGTAAGGCCCAGATCGAAGAATTCGATCCCAAGGCGCCTTCATTCGGTGCTCCTGCTTCCGCCGACATGGTGCTGACGTTCCGCAACGTACATAACTGGGTCGAAGCCGATACGGCACCCGCCATGTTCAAGGCGTTCTTTGCCGTGCTGCGTCCTGGTGGTGTGCTTGGTGTGGAAGAGCATCGCGCTGCCGACAACGCAAGCCTGAATGCGGTGAAGGAGAGCGGCTACTTGCCCACCAACGTGGTGATCAAGCTCGCTACCGATGCGGGTTTCCAGTTGCAGGGTTCGAGCGAGATCAATGCGAATCCCAAGGACACCAAGGACTATCCCAAGGGCGTGTGGACATTGCCGCCCACGTTAACGCTCGGCGATCAGGACCGCGCCAAGTACCTCGCCATCGGTGAATCCGATCGCATGACACTTCGCTTCGTCAAGCCGGATGCCTCTGCATCCTCGGCGCCGACGCACTAAATACATGGAGAGCGGCGGTCCGCAACGGGCTGCCGTGGATGTTGCATGCTTATTGTGCTCAACAAACCTTATGGCGTTCTCTGCCAGTTCAGTGATGCGGATGGCCGCCCCACGCTAGCTGCGTTCGTCAAGCAAAAAGACGTCTATCCGGCGGGTCGCCTCGATCACGACAGTGAAGGTCTGCTCCTGCTGACCGACGACGGTCGCCTGGCGCACAAGCTCACTGATCCTCGGCACAAAGAACCGAAGACCTACTTGGTGCAGGTGGACGACCAGATCACCGACGAGGCCATCGATGCCCTTCGTCGTGGCGTCGTGCTTAACGATGGGCTGACGCTGCCTGCGCAGGCAGAGCATGCGGCAGAGCCCGACTGGCTGTGGCCGCGTGACCCGCCCGTGCGTTTTCGCAAACTCATACCCACCAGTTGGCTACGCCTGACGTTGCGCGAAGGCCGCAATCGACAGGTGCGCCGCATGACGGCGGCCGTGGGCTTCCCCACGCTACGCCTTATTCGCGAGCGGATCGGCCCGTATGCACTGGATGGTCTCGCGCCGGGTGACGTACGCGTTGTAGGTTAACGCGTACAGCTAAATCGCTGAAATCCTAAGGCTTATTCGCACCACTCATCGGGTGGCTGTCGCTAAGGTAATTGAGCACATGGAAAGCAAGGCTTAGCCGCTTTGATATCCATGGATGTTCGTTACTAAGTCGAAGGAGCAAGACATGAAAATCATACGGATGGCCGTGCTCGCCAGCGCCATTGTTGTCGCGGCGGGTTGCGTCTCGGAGAGCAAATACAAGAACGAAGTGGCGCAGTCCAACCAATACCAGGCAGACGATGCCCAGTTGACCGCGCTCAACAAACAGCTCTCCGCCAAGCTGGGTAGCGATGACGCCACCATCAAGCAACTGAAGGGTGAGTTGAGGGTCACCGTCATCAACCAGGTTCTGTTTGCGGAGGGTGGCTACGCGCTCAACGCCAACGGCGAAAAGATCTTGGATAAGATTGCTCCCACGCTAGAGACCCTGAGCAAGCAACGTCTGGCCGTCGAGGCCTTTACCGACAACGTTCCCATTGGTGAAGCACTCAAAGCGCGCTTCCCCTCCAATGTCGAACTCTCCTCTGCCCGCGCAGACGAAGTGGTTCGTTACCTGGCGAAGAAGGGCGTACCGGATCGCATCATGTCCGCGCAGGGGTATGGCGAACGGCACCCGGTGGCGAGTAACGACACCCCGGAAGGTCGCGCCAAGAATCGCCGTGTAGAGATAGTCATCACCAACGCGCCATTGCAATAAACCGCGCTGATCTACGCAATAAGGCCCCGCTACGGCGGGGCCTTTGCTTTCAGATCGGCGACAGCCCAAAGAATGCGCGCGCAGTCGCCGTGCTGTGCGCGGCAGTCTCTTCCACAGGCTCACCACGGTCACGCGCAATTTCGTTACAGATATGCCGCAAGTACATCGGCTCATTGCGCCGGTGCGAGGGTTGCGGCTTGACGGTGCGCGGCAGCAGGTACGGCGAGTCCGTCTCGATCATCAGCCGGTTGGCTGGAATATCCTTCACCAACTCGCGCAGGTGCATGCCGCGGCGCTCGTCGCAGATCCAGCCCGTGATACCGATGTGGCAATCGAGCTCCAAGTAGTCGCGCATCGCCTCGCCCGTATCGGTAAAGCAGTGCACCACGGCCCTCGGCACCTTGTCGCGATAGCGGCGCAGCAACGCGACGAAGTCATGGTGCGCATCGCGCTGGTGCAGGAATAGAGGCTTTTGTACGTCCACCGCAATCTGAAGCTGTCGCTCGAACACGGCGAGCTGCACATCGCGTGGCGAGTAATTGCGGTTGTAGTCCAGGCCCGTTTCACCCACGGCGCGCACTTCCGGATGCATCACCAGCTCGCGCAGGAGCGTATCCGTAGCGTCGTCGTACTCAATGGCATGGTGCGGGTGAACGCCGGCGGTTGCATAGAGCAGGCCGGGGTGCGACTGGGCGAGCGCATATGCATGCGTGCTGCCATCCCGCGACGCGCCCGTCACCACGAGCTGGGCCACGCCATGATCCTTTGCACGCTGCAACACGGCATCGAAGTCGTGGTGGAACGACTCATGGGTAAGGTTCGCGCCGATGTCGATGAGTTGCATGGTGTCGCCGTGTATACAGAGAAGAATCCTATTTTTCCAGAGTTCTTCGCTTAAGCAAGTGCTAATTTTCAAGATGATACCTCCGCGCTGTTTGATGTCCTCCGATGCGAGATCGGTTGAATGCGAGGCAGTTTGTTTAAACCATGCGCGACAGTATCGGACGGCGCCTACTCAAGTAGTAGGCAAAAAGCCGCTGTTTAGATGGCTATATGGCCATTGTTGAATTCATATTCATGCGCCGATAGTCAAGCCACCTTCGTCATCTGTTCGATCACCCGCCAGTACTGGGGAGTTACGTGGGTGAGGCCGGCAACGGCGAAGGCGTCCGGTCCGTTATGGCCGTCCAATCGCTTCATTGGGGAGTAACAAGCCAATGGCATGTTTCAAGTGTGCCGAAAGCTTCTTATCGACGCTCAAGAACGAACTAACACGCGGCAAGATCTTCACCACCCATGAGGCAGCCAGGGTGGCGATCGTCGAGTACATCGAGGGCTTCTACAACTGCAAGCGGCTGCATCAAACGCTCGGCTACCGTACGCCTCTGGTTGTGGATGGCGAGGCGACGGGTGCTTAATTGCCGTGTCCGAAAAACCGGGCCATCTCAGAGTCGCCTTTTCCTATTTAGTTGGTTGATTCCAGGCCAAGCGCGCTTTTGTGAGAGGCTCTGTCGTCATCTGTCGCTGTGTTGGCCAAGAGCTCGACATGGCTGAATGCATATGACGGCTACCACGGCTCTTCGACCGGCGTACCGGTTCGCGCTTGTCGGGGTAAGCCGATGGCTTGAGCCCTTAAGCACTAACACCTGATATGCCGGGGTGATCTATCCCATCCCTGTGTCAGGGTGGTGACCTCGACTTTTCATCTTGAAAGAGCCGGCCGCGGTCAACCTAAGGAGGGCGCCTGGCTGGAGCAGGCCGAGCTTCTGATCCTCCGGGGGCTCGAATCGGGTCGGGCGGGTATGCCGTCGAACCTCTCCGCAAAATATCGCGTATGGGCCCATTCTCCCTTTTTCGGCTCTTTGGGATCGGCAAGTGACGGCCACAACGCATCTTTACCCTCGAGGTACGGAACGCTGGCGCGAGAACGCGGTCGCATATGGGTGACCAAGGTGAGAAACCGTGCTCGCGCATTCGCTGGCGGGTGTGTTAACAATGCTTCTTCGGTGCTGTTTGGGGGCGGTACCTAAGCAGTCGAACCATTGGAAACGGGGTGAAGCATGTCGGCAGTCGCCAAGCCGGCGGCCAATGTGGAGGGTGCGGCGACGGAAAGCCGCGAGGTGGCGGTTTGTGCGCTGCTGGTCTCCCGTGGGCGGCTGAAAGATACAGACCTTGCACGCGCGCGGCGCCTGCATGAAGAATCCCCCGACGGCACGCTGACGGGTTTGATGGCGCGGTTGGGCCTGGTGTCCGAGCGCGACCTGGCCGAGGCGTGGTCGGAGTTGCTGGATACGCCGCTGTTGGCGGCGCGCGACGCGCCGGACATGCCGCCGGCCGAGCTCGACGTCTCCGTGCGCTTCTTGAAGCAACAGCACGTGGTGCCGGTGCGTGTGGGTGAAGATGGCGTGGCGCTGGTCGTCTCGGACCCCGCCGACCCCTACCCACTGCAAGCGATGCAACTGGCCGCCGGCCGCCCGGTCGCGCTGCGCATCGGTTTGCGCTCGGAAATCGAGGGCCTGATCGAGCGCTACTACGGCTCGGGCCGTTCCGCCATGGGCACCATCGTGGAAAACCTCGACGGCAGCGCCGCGGTAGAAGACGACGTGGAACACCTGCGCGATCTTGCCTCCGAAGCGCCGGTGATTCGCCTGGTCAATCTGATCTTGCAGCGCGCGGTGGAGCAGCGCGCCTCCGACGTGCATATCGAGCCGTTCGAAAACCGCCTCAAAGTGCGCTACCGCATCGACGGCGTACTGCACGAAGTGGAAGCGCCGCCCTCCAGCTCCACCGCCGCGGTGATCTCGCGCGTCAAGATCATGGCCAAGCTCAACATCGCCGAGCGCCGCCTGCCGCAGGACGGCCGCATCCAGTTGCGTGTGCAAGGCAAGGAGCTGGACCTGCGCGTGTCCACCGTGCCGACCAGCTTTGGCGAATCGGTGGTGATGCGTATCCTCGACCGCGAGTCGGTGGTGTTCGACTTCGCCTCCTTGGGTTTCACCGACAACTTCCAGCAACGCTTCGTCGACGTGCTGGACCGCCCCCACGGCATTCTCTTGGTCACCGGCCCCACCGGTTCCGGTAAAACCACCACGCTGTACACCGCGCTGTCCCAGATCAACACGCCCGACGTCAAGATCATCACCGTCGAAGACCCGGTCGAATACCAGATCGAAGGCATCAACCAGATCCAGGTCAAACCGCAGATCGGGCTGGATTTTGCCGGTGCCCTGCGCTCCATCGTGCGCCAGGATCCGGACGTGATCATGATCGGCGAAATGCGCGACCTGGAAACCTGCCGCATCGCCATCCAGTCCGCGCTCACCGGTCACTTGGTGCTGTCCACCTTGCACACCAACAGCGCCGCCGGCGGCATCACCCGCCTGCTCGACATGGGCGTGGAAGATTACCTGTTGGGCTCCACCGTCAACGGCATCCTCGCGCAGCGCCTGGTGCGCCGGCTCGATCCGGAAACGGCGACACCGTATGAAGCCCTGCCCGAAGTGATCGAGCAGTTCGAGCTGCACAAATACACCGACGAGCGCCCGATCCGCCTGTGGAAACCCGGCAGCAGCGCGGCCAACCCCAGCGGCTACCGCGGTCGTCGCGCCATCATGGAATTCCTGGTGATGAGCGATCCGCTGCGCCGCATGGTGATGCAGCGTGCCGATGCCGGCGAGATCGAGCGCGTCGCGCGCAGCGAAGGCATGCGCACCATGTACGAGGATGGCATCGCCAAGGCGGTCGCGGGCGTCACCACCCTTGAGGAGGTGTTGCGTGTCACGCAAGAAAGTTGATGCGCGGATGCGCGTGGCGCAGGTGCGGCCATGAGCCAATTTCGCTACCGCGCCGTCAGCGCCACCGGCGACGTCCTGCAAGGCCAGATGGAAGCGGCCAGCGTCGAGGAAGTGGTCAGCCGCTTGCAGGACCAAGGCCACACGCCGCTCGATGCGCGCGCCGCCGACAGCGATGCCGGTGGCAGCGGCATCGCCGGCTGGTTCAAGCGCGGCCCGTTCACCGGCGACCAGCTCGCCCAGTTCACCCACCAATTGGCGACCTTGCTCGGTGCCGGCCAGCCGCTGGATCGCGCGCTGGGCATCCTGATGGACCTGCCCGAAGGCGCCAGCGCCAAACAACTGATCGAGCGCGTGCGCGACCGCGTGCGCGGCGGCACGCCCTTGTCGCAAGCACTGGACGACGAGCACAACGTCTTTCCCAAGCTCTACATCAGCCTGGTGCGCGCCGGCGAAGCCGGTGGCTCGCTAGAAGACACCCTGCGCCGCCTCGCCGACTACCTGGAGCGCTCCCAGCAACTGCGCGGCAGCATCATCAACGCACTGATCTATCCCGCCTTCCTGATGGTCGGCGTACTCGGCTCGCTGTTGCTGCTGCTGGCCTACGTGGTGCCGCAGTTCGTGCCGATCTTCGAAGACATGCAGGTGCCGATCCCGTTGATCACCCAGATCGTGTTGGCGGTGGGTGGCACCTTGCAGACCTGGTGGTGGGCCATCGCGCTGCTGATCGTGATGGGCGTCGCTATCGCTCGTGCGCGCCTGCGTGATCCCGCCGCGCTGCTGGCCTGGCACGGCCGCCTGTTGACCATGCGCTTGGTCGGCCCGCTGCTATTGAAAGTGCAGACCGCACGCATCGCGCGCACGCTCGGCACCTTGCTCAAGAACGGCGTGCCCTTGCTCACCTCGCTCAGCATCGCGCGTCAGGTCACCGCTAATAAAGCCTTGGACCACGCATTGGCGCAGGCCTCCGAGCAGGTGAAGGAAGGCGCCGGGCTGTCCTTCGCGCTGGCCCAATCCCAGCGCTTCCCGCGGCTGGCCTTGCAGATGGTGCAGGTGGGCGAAGAAGCCGGCCAGCTCGACACCATGCTGCTCAAGGTGGCCGACACCTTCGAGCTGGAAAGCCGCCGTGCCATCGACCGCCTGCTGGCGGCGCTGGTGCCCGCGCTCACCATCGTGATGACGGTGCTGGTGGCGATCATCATGGCCGCGATCCTGCTGCCCATGCTCGACCTCACCAGCCACATTCAGTAGTTCCCTTGTAGAGCCCCCTTCGAACGACGACGAGGTACCCCATGCGACAAAAGACTTTTGGCCGTCACCACGCGGCACGCGGCTTCACCCTGCTGGAAATGCTGGCGGTGATCGTGTTGATCGGCATCATCGGCGCGGTGGTGGTGACCCAGGTCGGCAAGAACGTCGACAAGGGCAAGTACGGCGCCGGCAAGGCGCAGCTCACCACGCTCAGCCAGAAGATCGAGAACTACGCGCTCGACAACGGCACCCCGCCGCAACAGCTGCAGGATCTGATGGCGAAGCCGGCCAACGCGCGCAACTGGCAAGGCCCGTACGCCAAAGAGTCCGAGCTGAAGGATCCCTGGGGCCATGAGTTTGGCTACAAATACCCCGGCGACCACGGCAGCTTCGACCTGATCTTCTACGGCCAGGACGGCAAGCCTGGCGGCGACGGCTACAACGCCGACGTCGGCAACTGGCAGTAAGCCGATGCCGGCGAAGCCGCCACGCGCAAGGATCGACCGTACTCCACGTGCGGCGCGCGGCTTCACCTTGCTGGAAATGCTGGCGGTGATCCTGCTGATCGGCATCGCAGCGGCGGCGGTGGCGGTGTCGGTCACGCAGGGCCTGGCCAGTGCACGCGTGAGCGCGGCGAGCGGCGAACTGGCCGCGGCGCTGCGTGGGGTACGTACGCAGGCCATCGTGCACGGCAACGAACACACCTTGGATGTCGACACGCGCGACAACACCTATCGGGCCGACCACGGCCCGGCGGTGCGCTTGCCCACGGGCATGCGCATCGGTATCACCAGCGCGAAGGAAGATCAGGTCAATAGCTACACGGGGCGTATCCGTTTCTTCCCGGACGGCAGCTCTACCGGCGGACACATCACCTTGCAGCGCGAGCGGCGGCAGTGGCGGGTGAATGTGTCGTGGCTGACCGGGGCGGTGAGTGTGGCGGATGTGAGTGCGAAGCGATGAGGCGCGCGCGCGGGTTTAGTTTGTTGGAGGTGATCGCGGCGACGCTGTTGCTCGCCATTGCCTTTGCCGCGCTGTTGAAAGTGGCGGGTGGTTCCATCCAACTAACGCGTAACGCAGACGATCATAGTCAGGCCGCGCTGTGGGCCCGTTCGCTACTGGATACGGTGGATATCACCACGCCACTGCAAACCGGCCACACCGAAGGACGCTTCGACGCCAACTACCGTTGGCGGTTGGCGGTGACGCCGTGGAGCGCTGCGCCTGCCGGGCAGAACATACCCATGCGTGTGATGAAGCTAGACCTCGATGTGATCTGGGGACCGCGCCTGCATGAGCGTTCGGCGCACTTCAGCACGTTGCGTGTGCTCGGTCCGGTGAAGACGTCGTGAAGCACGCCGCATCCCGTCGCATGCAAGGCTTCACGCTGCTTGAAGTGCTGGGCGCGCTTGCCTTGTTCGCCATCCTGTTGGTGGGCGTGTATTCCGGCGTGCGTACGGCGACGCATACGGTGCGCTCGGGTGAGGCAGCTATCGAGCGAGTGGATCAGGTGCGTTCGGCCCAGCAGTTCTTGCGCCGCGAGTTGGCGCAGGCGCGTGCGGTGCCGTTGGCGCATACCGACAATGGCGATCCGATCTATTTCAAGGGCGATGCACACGAGCTGCGATTCGTGGCGCCGTTGCCCGGTTATCTGGGCAGGTTGGGGCCGCAGTTGCAGGCATTGAAGCTGGTGTCCAATGGCGATGGCACATCGCGTCTGGAAGCAAGCTTTGCGCTGATGCCGCCGGATGGTTCAGCACCGAAATCGTTGGGCGATCCTGAAGTGCTAGTTGATCACGTGCGCGACGGCACTTTCAGTTATCGCTCGCCGGACACTGCAGATCGCGCGGGCGACTGGCGCAACGCCTGGGACGACGTGCGCGCCATGCCGCGCATCGTGCGCATTGTGCTGCAGTTGGACGGCACCTCGACATGGCCAGAACTCGATGCGCCGCTGCGTGTGGACGCTGCGGCGATACAGGGGCAGCCGGCCGATCTGCTGCAAGGCCTGCAACGGAAGACCGTGCAATGAGCGCGGCCGCGCATCGCCAACGTGGCGTGGCCCTGCTCGTGGTGCTGTGGGCATGCACGCTGCTGGCGATCCTGGTGGGTGGATATGCGGTGTTGGCGCGCACGGAAGGATTACAGGCGCGTTACCAGTTTGCGCAGACGCAGGCGCACTACGCCGCCGAGGCCGGCCTGATGCGCGCCATCTATGCCCTGCAGGACCCGCAGACCGACCAGCGCTGGATTCCCGACGGACGCAGCTATCCGTTCGCCTTCGACGGCGCCAAAGTCAGCATCAGCATCATCAGTGAAACAGGCAAGGTCGATCTCAATGCCGCCTCGCCCGACGTCCTGAAGAACTTGTTCCGCGCGGCGGGCATGTCCGACATGGATGCGCAATCACTGGCGGGCAATATCGTGGACTGGCGCAGTTTTTCCTATTCACCGGCGGGCACGGTGCCCAACGCGGCCTACGCCAATGCCGGTCTGGACTACGGTCCCCGGCATGGCCCGTTTGGCACCGTAGAGGAATTGCAGATGGTGCTGGGCATGAATCCCAAGGTGTACCGAGCCGTGGCGTCGCAGGTCACGCTATGGTCGGGGCGTCCCGCGCCCGATCCGAACGTGGCGCCGCCGTTGGCGCTTGCCGCCGTTCCCGGCATGACACCGGCGCAGGCGCAAGCTATTGCTGCCTCCCGTACGGGCGCTCCGCAGCAGCCGGGCCTAGGCGCGATACAGGGAGTAACGCATAGTATCCGTTCGGAGGCCACGCTGGCTGACGGTACGCGCGCGATCCTGCGCGCGACGGTGCGATTACAGGGCATCCGCCCGGGCGCATTGCCGTATACCGTGCTGCGTTGGCAGGAGGGAGAGGGCGAATGAGTACGGCAACGCAGCCGCTGCAACTGCAGCTCGACCGCGCGCGTCGCGCATGGAGCAGTTCGCCCATGCCTCGCTTCTTTGCGTGGTGGGGCGGCGAATTGCTGGCGCTGTTTCCGGTGCGCTGGCGCGAGCGCTTCGGTGGCGGCGCGGCCTGGTATCTCCTGCAACTCGACGATGACGATTGGACGCTGCGCAAGGCCGGCACCGCGCCTGTGCTGGCACGCTGGAGCAGTCAGCTCGATGCCGCAGGTCAGCAGGTAGCACTGACCGATGCGTTGCGTGGCGTGGATGCCGAAGATCTGCGTTTGGCCTTGTGCCTGGACGGAGCAAACGTGCTTCGTCCCCGCCTCAACCTGCCGCTGGCCGCGCGTGACAATCTCGCGCAGATCGGTGCATTCGAGATGGATCGCCAGACGCCGTTCCGCGTCGAGCAAGTGCGTTATGACGTGCGCGAAGTACGCGCATCGGCACCGGCCGGCCGCTTTGCGGCGGAGTTGGTGGTGGTGCCTCGCCATACGTTGGATCCGGTGCTGGCGAAACTGGCCGCGTCGGGTCTGCAGGTAGATGCCGTGGACGTGGCATCCGGTGCGGATCGCCTCGGCGCGAACCTGTTGCCTGCCGAACTTGCACCACGCCGTAAGCATCCGCGGCAACGCCTGAATCTGGCGCTGGGCGTCGCTGCCATTGTCCTGCTGTTGCTATCGCTGCTGCAGTTTCTGCACAACCGCGAGAGTGCGCTGGATCAGATGCGTACCGATGTCGAAGGCATGCGCACCGACGCGCAGCAGGTCGCAACGTTGCGGCAGCAACTGCAGGACAACGCTGGTGCCGCCGGTTTCCTGGCCGCACGCAAGCAGCGCACGGTATCGGCGCTGGCCGTACTGCAGGACATCAGTCAGCGCCTGCCGACCACGGCATGGCTGGAACGCCTGAGCATCGACAACACCGGGCAGGTCGGTTTTCAGGGACAGAGCCCGCAGGCGGCGCGTCTGGTTGATGCGCTGAAGGGCTCGCCTGTCATCACCGATGCGAACTTCCAGGGCACGATCCAGGTGGATCCGGCGACCGGCAAGGAACGCTTCTACATGGTGGCGCAGCTGCGCAAGCCCAACGACGGCAAACCGAAGGCATCGCCCGCGACGCCGGCGGCGGCTGGTAGCACGCCATGAAGCTGGCCGCGCTCAAGCCGCGCGACAGCCGCATCGCGGCGATCCTGCTGTTGCTCGTCGTGCTGGTGATCGCCTATTTCGCCCTGCTGCACTGGTGGTTCGTGGCGCCGCTGCAATCCATCCACGCCGAGATGGACGACCTGCGCGACACCCACGCGCGTTACGCCTCCGCCATCGCCGAGAAACCGCAACTGCAACAGCGCATCGCCGCGATGGGCGCAGGGCAAGCGGCCAGTCACGCCTTCCTGCCCGAAGACGACCCCAACGCCGCTGCTGCTGGCCTGATGCAGCGCGTGGTCGACACCGTGGCCGCGCATCCCCAGGGCGGCGCCTGCGACGTCACCCAAAAAATGCCCGTCACCAACCCGCCGGCTGCGCCCGACGAGCCCTACCGCAAAGTCGCCGTGAGCATCAGCCTGCGTTGCGACGTGCAGCCGCTGGCCGAGACCTTGCACGACCTGGAGCAGGGCACGCCCTACCTGTTCGTCGATGATCTGAGCATCTACCGCAACCCGGTCGCCGCCATGCAACAGGCCGCCGCCCCGTTGGAAGTGCAGTTCACCCTGTCCGGCTACGTGCACCAGCCGCGTGCGAGCGGCGACGATGCCCAGGGCGGTGCGCCATGAACGCCGCCGCCCAACGCCGCCTGACCCCGATCCTCGGGGGCGTGGCCGTGCTGTTTGGCGCACTGCTACTGACCCTGCTGCTGGGCGTGGGCCGCAGCGTGTCCTGGGGCGCCACACGCCCGGCCACGCCGCTGCCACCCGCACACGACCAAGGCTTGCCACCGCCCGTACCGCTGGCCCAGTTCTCCGCCGTGTGGCTGCAACCGCTGTTCAACAACGACCGCAAACCCGTGATGCACGCCGCCTCCGGCGGCGCCAGCCTGGGCGACATGTCGCTCACCGGCATCATCCTCACCCCACCGCTGCACATGGCCCTGCTGCGCGACAAAAGCGGCGACCACAACGTGCGCGTGCGCGAAGGCGACAGCTTGCCCGACGGTAGCTGGCGCCTGGTCGAGCTCAAGCCGCGCGCCGCCGTGTTCGAATCCGGCAGCGGCCGCACCGAGCTGCAACTGCCCGCCGGCGCGCCCATCGACGTGCCCAAGCCCGACAGCAATCCACCGCCCGCCGCGCCCGGTGCCGCGATAGTCACCCCCGCGCCCGTGCCGCAGAACGGCCCCATGCTCAACACCACCAACACGCCCAACCCCGCCTTGCAGTCGCCCAACGGGGCCGACGCGCAAGCCGACCGCATTCGCCAGTTGCGCGACGCCATCCAGAAGCGCCGCGCCCAACAGCAAGCCGCGACACCCGAGGGAGCCCACTAAGCCATGTCCACCCAGCGCACCTCGCGGTTCACCCGCATCAGCACCCTCACCCTGGCCCTGTGGCTGGCCGGCTGCCAGAGCTTGCCGCCGACCCACGACGACGGCGCGCTGCAGCGCGAGGCCCTGGCCGGCACTGAAAAGCCCGTGCCCGCGCCGTTGAACACCCGCAACACCCCGGCCGATCAGACCACCTCGCCCAAGCCCCAAGTCACCGAAGGCACCGGCCAGTTCGTGCGCGCCACTGGCCTGGCGCAACCGCGTAAAGCCGCCAGCGGCGACGGCGCGGTGACCTTCAACTTCGAGAACCAACCCGTACAGGCGGTGGTGAAAGCCATCCTCGGCGACCTGCTCAAGCAGAACTACACCATCGTGCCGGGCGTGCAGGGCAACGTCTCCTTCTCCACCGCCGAACCGGTGGACAGCAGCCAGGCCATTCCCATCCTGGAAACCCTGCTGTCGTGGACCAACAATGCCCTGGTGATGCGCGAGGGCCAATACGTGGTGATGCCGGCCAAGGACGCCGTGGCCGGCAACCTGGTGCCCAGCCTCAACGCCGTGGCCCCGCAAGGCGGCCTGCAGGCGCGGCTGTACTCGTTGCGCTACATCTCCGCCACCGAGATGCAAAAGCTACTCAAGCCCTTCGCCCGCACCGACTCCGTGCTGCTGGCGGACCCCTCGCGCAACGTGATCGTGCTCTCGGGCACGCCCTCCGAACTGGATAACTACCAGCGCACCATCCACACCTTCGACGTGGACTGGCTGCGTGGCATGTCCGTGGGCGTGTTCAGCCTGCAACACGCCAACGTCGGCGAACTCGGCCCGCAGCTTGATCAAATGTTCGGACCCAAGAGCGACACCCCGCTGGCCGGCATGGTGCGTTTCCTGCCGATCGAACGCACCAACGCCATCGTGGTGATCAGCAACCAGCCGCAGTACCTGCAGGAAGTCGGTGACTGGATCACCAAGATCGACCGCGGCGGCGGCAACGAGCCGGAGCTGTTCGTGTACGACGTGCTCAACATCAAGGCCTCCGATCTCGCGCAATACCTGGGCCAGATCTATACCAACGGCAGCGGTGGCGGCGGCAACGCAGGCAAGGTCGGGCCGGGGCTCAATGGCTCCACCTTGGGCGCCAGCGACAATGCCAACGGCAACGCCAGTGGCATGGGCAGCACCGCCGGCAGCTTCGGCAGCTCGCCCTCGGTGAATGGCGTGGGTGGCGGCTTTGGTGGCGCGGGCGGCTTTGGTAGCGGCGGCACCGGCGGCACCACGGGCGGCACGAGTGGCTTTGGTAGCACGGGCACGAGTGGTGGCGTGGGTAGCAGCGGCACGAGTGGTGGCGCGGCGGGTGGCCTGTCCTCCTTCGGCAACAACAATGCCGGCAGCAGTGGCAATCAGGGCCAGCAGTACGTGTCCGAAGACGGCTCCATCCGCATCAGCTCGGTGGATTCGAACAACCAGTTGTTGGTCCGCGCACGGCCGTCGCAGTGGGCGGAAATCCAGCAAGCCATCAAGCGCCTCGACAATGTGCCGCTGCAGGTGCAGATCGAGATGCGCATTCTCGAAGTGGACCTGACCGGTCAGCTGGAGTTTGGTGTGCAGTGGTATCTGCAAGGGCTGGCTGGCAGCACACCGACCGTTGATGGCAATGGCAACATCAATGGCGCAACCAACATACCGCCCGGCGCACATCGCCAGATTTCGTTGGGCTCAGGAGGCAACCAATACGGTGGCGAGCCATTCTTCTATTCGTTCCTGAGCAGCAACGGCAAATTCCAGGTCGCCATTCGTGCACTGGAAACCAACGGCAACACGAAGACGCTGTCGGCACCGTCGCTGGTCGTGCTCAACAACCAAGTGGCGCATATCCAGGTCGGTGACCAGATCCCGATCAACCAGACGTCGATCGTGACGGGGCTTAGCACGGCGGGCACGACGGCCAGCAGTGTCAGCTACATCCCGACCGGTGTGATTCTGGATGTGCAGCCGCGCGTGAATCCGGGTGGCTTGGTTTACCTCAATGTGCAGCAGCAGGTGAGTGGCACGACGGGTAACGCTAATTCGCAGGGTAACTTCACCATCCAGCAACGCGCGGTGGGCACGCAGATCGCGGTGCAGAGCGGGCAGACCGTATTGCTTGGCGGTTTGATTCAGCAGCAAGAGGACAATACCGATACGGGTATCCCTGTGTTGAATCGTGTGCCGATCCTTGGCCGTCTATTTGGCACGACCAATCACAGCCGCAACCGCACGGAGCTGCTTGTGCTGATTACGCCGCGTGTGATCACCAGTAGTGAAGAGGCTAAGCAGGTGACCGACGAATATCAGCGCAGGTTTGAATCGTTGGCGCCGTTGAGGAAGGATAGTGGGGCGGCTGGGGCCAGTAATGGTGGGGCGGCGTCGCATCCGTAGTTTGCGCTTTTCGCGCTTCCTCTCCCCTTGGGGGAGAGGGTTGGGGTGAGGGGTGGGTGCTCGCCTTACCGTTTCATCTTTAGCCGTCATCCCTGCGAAGGCAGGGATCCAGTAGCGGTATCACTTAGTTGTCGCGATACAGTGATCTGGCTCGCCTGCGGCGGGCTTCCGAACTGCTGCCGCAGTCCGGGTCACTTTCTCTTGCATGCCCAAGAGAAAGTAACCAAAGAGAAGGGCACCCCCACTTGGCGCTGGCCGGTGAAGCCGGCCAGTACGTGAGGGGCGGACGGGCTTTTCGACAGGGCATCCTGCCCTGGCGAAAAGGAATCGGCATCCATGCCGATCCCCCTGCGGGCCTTTTCGTCCACCCCTCACCGCCGCACAGGGGGCCAGGAGGTCAAAAGCGCTGAGCCAACGGCTCGTGCAGCGGAGCTGCACATCGCGTCGCAGCTGGTCGTGTTGCTCCTGCTCCAATGCACAACGCCAAAGAAGACAGACCGCGACAGTACGTGGCGAGTTGTCCACAACGGTCGGGAAGCGTAGCGAAGCCCGCTTTAAGTCCTCTCCGCGACGGCGCGTTGCGCAGGGCTCCGATCTACCCGCTGTGTCTCACGGGACTAGCTTCGCGTCGTATAGGCAAAGGTGGCCGAGCCACAACGTGCCTCACCCGTTCGGGCTTATCCCATCGACATGCTGCAGGCGTTGGCTTGTCAGGCCATTTCTTTGGGTTACTTTTCTTTACTCCGGGCATCCTGCCCTTCGCCCTTCGGGCCGGCTTCGCCGTTCGCACGCGCTCCTGCGCGTGCGTGGGCCAACAAAGAAAAGTGACTCGAGCGTAGGCAGACGATCGAAACGTCCGCTGCGTAAGCGGCCCGATTGCGGTCACGCTCGAGGCGACAGCCGACCACTGACGACACTGAATAACCAGCTTCGCTGTCGTGAAGCGTCTCGGCACTGCGTCGGGATGACGGTTTCATCGAAACGATAAGGCGAGCACCCAACCTTTACCCCCTTTTCGGGGCTCACCCCAACCCTCTCCCCTAAGGGGAGAAGGAGCAGAGCGGCAGCGTGTTCGTGTACCCAATGGAACACCACCACAAGAGCACCAACAACGTCCCCAACGCAGGCCCGTTATCATTTACCCGATGAACACCCCTCCATCCTTCCCTATCACCCCACTGCTCCCCGAGATCAGCGCGTCCCTCGCAGCACATCCGCGCCTGGTGCTCGAAGCACCGCCGGGTGCGGGTAAGACCACGCAGGTGCCGCTGGCATTGCTCGATCAACCATGGCTGGCGGGTGGCAAGATCCTCATGCTCGAACCGCGCCGCATCGCCGCGCGTGCTGCCGCGCAGTTCATGGCGAAGCAGTTCGGTGAAGAGGTGGGGAAGACGGTCGGCTATCGCATTCGTTTTGAATCGAAGATCGGGCCTGCCACGCGTATCGAAGTGGTGACAGAAGGCATTCTTACTCGGTTGATCCAGGACGATCCCGAGCTCACCGGTATTGGCGCGATCCTGTTCGACGAATTCCACGAACGTCATCTTGCTGGTGATCTTGGCGCAGCGTTAGCGCTGGATGTGCAGGGCACCTTGCGTCCCGAACTGCGCATGGTGGTGATGTCGGCCACGCTGGATGGCGAACGCATTGCGCAATGGTTGGATGCGCCGCGCATCAGTAGTCCGGGACGCAGTTTTCCGGTGCGCATCGAGTATCCGGCAGCACGCACGCAGGAAACGACGGAGCATCACCTCGCGCGCATTGTGCGACAGGCATTGGAAGAGAATGATGGCGACGTGCTCGCCTTCCTGCCGGGGCGCAGGGAAATCGCGCGCACGCAGGCCGTACTGGCATCGTCGCTGGATGAGAACATAGACATCGTCGCGCTGCATGGCGAACTTTCGATGGCGGAGCAGCAGGCGGCGCTGAATCCGGCGGAGCCCGGTACACGTCGCGTAGTGCTGGCTACCAATGTGGCTGAATCCAGCGTCACGCTGCCGGGTATTCGCGCGGTGGTGGATAGTGGGTTGGCGCGTGAACCGCGCTTCGATCCCAACTCCGGCTTCACGCGACTGGAAACGGTGACTATCTCGCAGGCGTCTGCTGATCAGCGCGCGGGTCGCGCGGGTCGCGTTGCGGAGGGAACGGCGTATCGGTTGTGGCCGCAGAGTAAGCGCCTGGATGTGTCGCGCACGGCGGAGATCGCCCAGGCCGAGTTGTCCGGTCTCGCGCTGGAACTCGCGGCATGGGGTGTCACCGCAGGCAGTGACAACGATCTGCCATGGCTCGATGCACCACCATCAGGCGCGCTGGCGCAGGCGCGTGAACTGTTGGTGCAGCTCGGCGCGTTGGCCATCGACGGACGCATCACGCCGCTAGGTCGCGAGATGCTGGAATTGGGTGCAGCGCCTCGACTGGGCGCGGCTGCGTTGCGTGCCGAGCCAGAGCTCCGCTCCCTCGTCGCTGATCTGCTCGCGCTGATGGAGGCGCGTTCGCCACTGCGTGGCGAGCAGGCACGCTCCGATGATTTCCGTGCACGCGTGAGCGCGCTGCATGTCTGGCGTGATCGCCATACGGCCGGTGCGCGCGGCGGCGCGGACGGCGGTGCTCTCGCGGCGATCGAGCAGGCCAGCAAAGGCTGGCGTCGCCGCCTGGATCTTCGATCCGCTGCGAGCGGTGTGCCAGACAGTCATGCTGTTGGCGATCTGCTGCTGCACGCCTTTCCCGATCGCGTGGCACGACGTGACGACAACAACCCGCTGCGCTACACGCTCGCCAACGGCCGCGGTGCGCGGTTGCACGAAAACACTGCGTTGCATGGCGAGCCGTGGCTGGTAGCGCTGGATGTGCGGTTCGATGCGCGCGATAGCTTGATCCTTGCCGCGGCGCCCATCGATCTTCGCGTGCTTGAGCGTGACTATCCCTCGCAGTTCAGGCGTGAGCGTGCATTGCGCTGGAACGATGAGCGCAACGCGGTCGAAGCCTTCGATGAGCATCGCTTTGGCGGCATCGTGCTCGAACGTCGCAGTGTGCCGGTGAAACCGGAAGATGCATTGCCGGCGTTGTTGGCCGCGGTTCGCGCCAAGGGCATCGATGTACTGCCGTGGAGTGAGAACGCGCGTCGTCTGCGCGCTCGCATGCAGGCGTTGCGTGGTTGGATGCCGGAACTCGGCTTGCCCGATGTATCGGACGTGGCCTTGTTGGCGTCACTGGAAGCGTGGTTGGGGCCGTATCTGGATGGCAAGCGCCGGCTGGACGCGCTGAGCGTCGAAGAACTCTCGCAGGCGCTGGGCTCGCTGTTCGATTACGAGCAACGGCGCCAGCTCGATGCGCAGGTACCGGAAAGCTTGACCGTGCCCAGTGGCATGTCGCGCCGGCTGGAATATGCCGAAGGCGAGCCGCCCGTGTTGGCGGTGAAGCTGCAGGAGCTGTTTGGCCTGGCCGACACACCGCGCGTCGCCAACGGACGCATACCGGTGACGCTGCATTTGCTCTCGCCGGCGGGTCGCCCTATCCAGGTCACGCAGGACCTCAAAGGTTTCTGGGAGCGCACCTATCCCGAGGTGAAGAAAGAGCTGAAGGGCCGCTACCCGCGACATCCGTGGCCGGACGATCCGTGGACGGCGGCACCGACGCATCGCGCCAAGCCGCGCGGCACCTAAGAGCCGCTAGCAAAACTACTGCGCGACCATCAGGCGGGCGCTCGCTACGTTTTGTTAGCGACTCTACGCAGAAAAAAGGCCGCCGACCTCACGGTGCGACGGCCTGGGGAAAGTGTGTGTGGCTCAGCGGCCGATATCGCGCAGTCGCTTGCCGCTCATCAGATTGCGTTCGATCTGCTCCAGCGTGATGCCCTTGGTTTCCGGCACCAGCCAGAAAGTGAGCACGATGAATACGGCGTTGAGCCCCGCATAGAGCCAGAAGGTGTTGGCATTGCCGATGCCGTTGAGCAAGGTGAGGAACGTGATGCCCACGACCCAGTTGCAGCCCCAGTTGGTGAAGGTGGAGCAGGCGATGCCGAAGTCACGGCCCTTGAGCGGCTGGATCTCGGAGCACAAGGCCCATATCAGCGGACCGGCGGACATGGCGAAGCCGACGATAAAGATAAGCAGCATCGCCACGGTGAAGATCTGCGCGCCGTGGTCGTGGATGCCGTTATGCATCATGGCGCCCACCACGCCCAGGCCCACGGTCATCACCGTGAAACCGGTGTAGAGGATGGGCTTGCGACCCCAGCGGTCGATCAGTGCGATGGCGATGAAGGTGGCGAGCACGTTGGTCAGGCCCACCAGAGCGGTGAACCACATCTGCGCGGATGTGTCGTAGCCCATCAGCTTGAAGATGCGTGGCGCGTAATACATCACCACGTTCATGCCGGTGAATTGCTGCATCACCTGCAGCAGCACACCCAGCCATACGGAGCGGCGGAAGTTGCGGTTCTCCTGGAACAGGTGCCAGCCGCGCTGAGGCGTCTTGAGCTGCTCCTCGATGTCGGCGGTTTCGCGCGCTACCACCTCGGCGTCGCCGCGCAGGCGTTGCAGCACATCCAGCGCTTCCTGACGACGGCCACGCATCAGCAGCCAGCGCGGACTGTCGGGAAGAAACAGCACGCCGAACAGGAAGAGCACGCCAGGAATGGCGATCACGCCGAGCATCCAGCGCCATGCACCGTTGTAGCTGAAGGCCGTGTCGGAGAGAAACGCGACGAAGATGCCGATGGTGATCATCAGCTGGTAGGTGGAAATCATCGCGCCGCGAATGTGCTCCGGCGCGACCTCGGCCAGATACAGCGGGGCCGTGAAGGAGGCGATGCCGATGGCGAGGCCAAGCACGACGCGCGCGGCGATCAGCGTTTCGGGCGACCATGCCCCACCGGAGAGCAAGGAGCCGATCACAAACAGCGCGGCGCCGAGTACGAGCGAGCGTTTGCGCCCCAGATGTGCCGATAGCCAGCCGGCGCCCACCGCGCCTACTGCCGCGCCGAACATCATGGAACTCACGATCCACTCGATGATGTGGTCGCTGACGTTGTACTCGGCCTGGATGAATTGCGTGGCGCCCGAGATGACGCCGACGTCGAGGCCGAACATAAGACCCGCCAAGGCGGCGAGTACGCAGACGAAAATAACGGTGGCCTTCGATTGCACCGAGGTTGGTGCGATGACTTGGGCATTCATGGATAAATCTCCCCCGCTGGCGATGTGTTTGCCTCTATGGGCTTTGTGTGGATGAACCGCGGTCCCTACGCGGCGGCGATGACGTGCGGTGGCGGACCCGCGAAACGTGGTTCCGGCAAGCCGCAGAAGCCTGTTTCGGCGAAGAACAACGCGCCGGCATAGGGCTGGGAGGCGAGCGCGGCTTCGTCGAGGCCAGCGCGCGCACTGGTGATGTAGAGCGTGGCGTAATTCGTTCCGCCAAATGTCGGTTTGGTCGGCTGTGAGGCGGGAACGTCGACGATATGGTCAAGTCGGCCGTCCGGCGTGTAGCGCACCACGCGGCCCAGTCCCCACTGGGCATTCCACAGTCCGCCTTCGTGATCGACGGCAGAACCGTCGGGTTCGCCGCGTGGATCGTCAAGCGTTACGAACGTCCGGATATTGGCGATGCGATCACCGTAGTCACAGCGCTGGATGCGGCGCGTGGGCGAATCGCAGAAGTACATGGTGCCGCCGTCGGGGCTGAAGGCAATGCTGTTGCTGATCGCCACGCCGGGTAACGGCAAACGTTCCAGCGTCAGGTCGTGATTTAGCCGCCAGAAACCGCCGACGGTCTGCTTCGGTCCGGTAGCCGGCTCATGCAGCGTGCCGAACACGAAACGGCCCTGGCGGTCGCAGACGCCGTCGTTGAGCCGGGTTGGCAGATCGGCTTCCACGTCGGTGACCGGCACGATCGCCTGCGTCGACGGATGGAAGAACGCCAGCCGCGAGGCGAGGCCTAGCAGCAACCAGCCATCGGCCTCGCACAGCGCAAAGCTGGCGAGCCGCTCGGGCATGCTCCACTGGTGCAATGCGCCATCGTGCGGGCGGTAGCGCCACAACGTGGAGGACTGGATGTCGGTCCAGTACAGCACCTGCCCGCGGTCGCACCAGGTCACGCCTTCGCCCAGTATGTTGTGCACCTGCATGGCGAGCGCGGCGCGCACGTTCATACCCAACCTCCGTCGACGATGAAATCCTGCCCGGTACACATGCGGCTGTCATCGGCGGCAAGAAACAAGGCGGCGCGCGCCAGATCGTCGGCCATCAGGTAGCCGGGTAGGCACTGCACGCGGGCAATCTCTGCCTTGCCGGCATCGTCCAGCCATAGGCGGCGCTGCTTTTCGGTAATCACCCAGCCAGGCACCAGCGCATTGATGCGGATGCGGTCGTGGCCGAGTTCGCGTGCGAGCCCATTGACCATACCGTGCACGGCGGACTTGGCCATGGCGTACATCGGATAGCCGGCGTTCTTTTTCATCCAGCCGGTGGAACCCAGGCAGATCACCGAGCCGCCGCCGAGCTTGCGCATATCCTCGCGCACGGCCTGCGTGGCGAAGTACTGGTGGCGCAGGTTGATCGCCATGTTGTGGTCGAACTCGGCTGCCGTGGTGTTGCCGAACTCGTGACGCACGTCGTTGGCGGCGTTGTTCACCAGCACGGAAACCTTGCCGTTCATCTCACGCGCCGTGGCGATGGCCGCTTGGAGCGCGTCGAGCTGAGTCACATCGCAGCGGATGAACAGCGGGCGATGCGTGCAGGCGACGAGGCTTTCCGACAGTTGCTCGCCGCTGGCTTCGTCGATGTCGATAAAGGAGACGCGCGCGCCCTGCCTGGCGAAGTGCTCCACGAAGGCGGCGCCGATGCCGGTAGCGCCGCCGGTGATGAGCACATGGCGGCCGACGAGGCTGGGATAAGTAGCGAAAGGCATGCTTACCACTCCGCCACGCTACCGTCGGTATGACGCCAGATCGGGTTACGCCAGCGATGGCCCACGGCCGCGCGTTCGGCGACGTAGTCCTCGTTCACCGAGATGCCCAAGCCAGGACCTTGAGGGATAGTGACGAAACCATCGTTGTAGTTGAACACACTGCGATCCTTCACGTAATCAAGTAGATCGTTGCCGGCGTTGTAATGGATGCCCAGGCTCTGCTCCTGGATGAAGGCGTTGTGGCACACCGCATCCAATTGCAGGTTGGCGGCCAGCGCGATGGGGCCGAGTGGGCAGTGCAGCGCCAGGGCGACGTCGTAGGCTTCGGCCATCGCAGCGATCTTGCGCGTTTCGGTGATGCCACCCGAGTGCGAGGGATCAGGCTGGATGATGTCGACGCCACCCATCTGCAGCACGCGCTTGAAGTCGTAGCGCGTATACAAGCGCTCGCCCAGCGCGATGGGGGCAGGTGAGATCGAGGCCAGCTCCGGCAACGCTTCCAGGTGATCGGAAAGCACCGGCTCTTCGATGAACATCAGCTTGAACGGCGCCAGCTCGCGCATCAGCACTTTGGCCATGGGCTTGTGCACGCGGCCGTGGAAATCCAGGCCGATGCCGATATGTGGACCCACCGCATCGCGAATGGCCTGCACGTTCTCGATCACCTGCTCGACCTTGGCGTGCGTGTCGACGTACTGCAGTTCCTCGGTGGCATTCATCTTCACGGCGGTGAAGCCGCGCGCCACGGCTTCCTTGGCGGCACGTGCGGTATCGGCCGGGCGGTCGCCGCCAATCCATGAATACACGCGGATGCGCTCGCGTACCGGGCCGCCGAGCAACTGGTGCACCGGCTGGCCAAGATCCTTACCCTTGATGTCCCACAGCGCCTGGTCGATGCCGGCGATGGCGCTCATCAGCACCGGGCCGCCGCGATAGAAGCCGCCGCGGTACATCACGTTCCACAGGTCTTCGATGTGGCGCGGGTCCTTGCCGATCAGGTAATCGGACAACTCATCCACGGCGGCGGCAACCGTGTGTGCGCGGCCTTCCACGATGGGCTCACCCCAGCCGACCACGCCCGCATCGGTGTCGATGCGCAGGAACAACCAGCGTGGTGGAACAAGATAGGTGGTGAGGCGGGTGATCTTCATGCGGTCGTTCCTTGGGAAACCTGATGGCTGCGCCAGCCGTCGGCAAACGCGCGGGCACGCGCGGCGACGTCGCTGGCCGGGCGACCGGGCGCATAGAGCGCGGAGGCAATGCCAAAGCCGTTCGCACCGGCAGCGATCCACGGACCCATGGTGTCGGGTGCGATGCCGCCGACGGGCAGCACGGCGAGATCCTTCGGCAGCACGGCGCGCCATGCCTTGAGCACGGCGGGGCCCGCCTGTTCGGCGGGAAACAACTTCAGCGCATCGGCGCCAGCAGCGAGCGCGGCGAATGCCTCCGTGGGCGTGGCCACGCCGGGCACGCAGTAGAGTCCGGCCTGCTTCGCGGCGCGGATCACGCTGACGTCCGCATGCGGCATCACGATCAGGCGGCCGCCCGCATCGGCGACGCTTTTCACATGCGCGGGATCGAGCACGGTGCCGGCGCCGATCAGGGTGTCGTCACCCAGCGCGTCGACCATACGGCGAATGCTCTCGAACGGCTGCGGTGAATTCAGCGGCACTTCCAGCATGCGGAAGCCGGCGTCTACCAGTGCGCGGCCGATGTCCACGGCTTCGTCGGGCGTAAGGCCGCGCAGGATGGCGACAAGGGGGAGGGGATCAAGCCACGACTTCATGGATTCATGCCGTTGCTTGCGTGGAGACCAGCCCGGCCGCCACAGCGACACGCCAAAGCCCGTGTGACGTGGTTGCATTGGGCGCTGCGCGGAGGGTGAGGTCAAAGCGCGCTGCGGCGCGGACGTAGCGATCGCACAGCGGACCTTCGCCGACCATATGGATGCTGTCGTGCGGCGTGGCCCAGCCGCTGGCGAGAGCGATGCGCAATTCGTCGCCGATCAGCAGACCGGAGAGATAGTCCGGAACGGAAGCCGGTGGCAGCGAGCCATCCAGCATCAGCGTGCGCGCCGAGAACACGCGCGACAGCGCGCCCGCTGCTCCGCTATCGCGCGCCGCATCGACACCACGAAGAAAGGCGTGCTCATCGTCGATAGCCGGCGGTAGCTGTGCGCCGAGGATGGAATGTTCTTTCAGCAGACCGAACAGTTCGCCCGTCATCACCGTGGCGAAACCGGTCACCACGCCATCGCGTAGCGACACCCATTTGCTATGCGTGCCCGGCAGCAACAGGCAACCATGGCGCGCTACGTCCGGCAGCAGCGCCGCCACGCCGACAACTTGGGTTTCCTCGCCGCGCATCACGTCGGGGCGCGATGGGTCGCGCAGCCCCGGCACGAGATGCAGCGTGCGGCCGTCAGGCGTCGTCATCGCGGTCAGTGCATCGGCAAGGCGATCGACGTCGGTGGGTGTGTCCAGGTAAGGCACTTCGCGCCAACCGTTGCGACTGCCAACCATGCCGCAGGCGATCACCGGCACATCCGGCCAAGCTTCTACGGCCAGCGCAAACGCCGCGCCGAACCCGCCTTCGGGAAGTTGGCGAATGCCATGAGGAAGCGCGCGCTTGTCGAGCACCTGGCCCTGGCTGTCATAACGGTACGCACGCAAATGCGTGCTACCCCAGTCGAGGCCGATGAGGTGTGTGTTCACTTGCTGGCTTTCCGGCGCGTGCGCGTGCGGCTGCGCTGCAAGTTCTCGTGCGAATCAGCAATCATCGCCTGCATCGTCTTGCGCGCCACGTCCGGCTGCTGGCGCTTGATCGCCTCGAACACCTTCTGGTGATAAGGCAACGAATAGCGGAAATCCGTTGCGCTGCGCGCGGACAGGGTGAAGAACGTGCCAAGCGCGGTCTCGATTACCGAGAACAGCGACTGCATCAGTTCGTTGCCGGTGGCCTGCAGCACGGCGTCATGGAAGGCCAGGTCGGCTTCGGACCAGGCATCCAGCGTCTGCGCGGCGACCATCGCGTCATAGGCTTTTTCGATATCGATGAGCTGCGTGGCAGTGCGGCGGCGCGCGGCGGCAGCCGCAGCGGCCGGCTCGATGATCTCGCGCATCTCCACCAGCTTGTCGACAAAGTCGTCGGTCGGCATGGAGGCGCAGCGCCAGGCCAACACGTCGGCATCCAGTTGGTTCCACTGCCGTTCTTCCAACACGCGCGCGCCCACGCCGGTGCGCGATTCGATCAGCCCCTTGGCGGACAACACCTTCAGCGCTTCGCGCAGGGCCGTGCGGCTCACCTGCAGGCTTTCGGCCAGGGATTCCTCTCGCGGCAGGATCTCGCCGGGCTTCACCTTGCCGCTGACGATGCGCAGCCCGAGTTCATGCATGACGTGCCCATACAGGCTGCGAACGGTGATCGGCTTCATCATGAAATCCTCTGGTGCTCGATCCTGGCGATCATTGCCAGGGGCGGCTGGACGCGTGTGGCTTGATCCATTTGTCATACAAACTGACTATAGGCAAGTTGTGCGGTCGATGCAAAGGTATTTGACGGCAATCGGAGATAGCTACTGGGCCCAACTCAAGGGCGATCTGGGCGTGGGGCCACCGCTAGTTCAAGCCTATGTGGGTTAGAGCCTTATCCGGACAATCTGGGGGGCTCGCGCAGTCATATTCCTTGGAGCATGACTTGCGCAGGACCATAAAAGGCTTCTTCAAGGCAGTGAAGCATCACTCATGCCAACGGTCGTCCTGCCTGGTAGTGCAATGCTCGCCGTATGGTCTGTACACGTGGAGCAGGTGGGACGATGGTGCTTACTGGGGCGGATTGAAGATGAGCAATGGGGCGTGGATCGTCAAGAATTCAAAGGGAACATCTGATGTCGGCAGAAAACGCCGCGCGTTAGGCGCGGCGTTTTCATTCCATCCCACATCGGTTTGCGTTGGTCCGAACCAGCGTCTTGTCAGAAGTTCTTTGCCTTGAGATACCACTGGCCGAAATAGCCAATCAGGTTCACGACCCCGTTTGCTGGGATATTGATGTCAGACAACGCGGGGTTCTCGACGACGGCTGCACCGCCACGTACCAGTGTCTCGGCCTGCAAGCACAGTAAGGACAGCGACCTGTGTTCTGGCACGCCAAGCTTCCATTGTGCGGTGGCGGTGGCGCCAGCACCTCCGCCGCCGGAGATGCTCACGCTTGGTGCCGAGGTGTAACCCGTACCGTAAGAGATCATCTTGATCCCGGTGACTGCTCCAGATGCGGAGATGATTGAGGCTGCAGTTGCTCCCGTTCCGCCGCCGCCCGAGAAGATCACAGAAGGTTGGGATGTATAGCCTGAACCACCGTTCGTGAGCGTGCAGTAAGCGACCCCCGATCCGACTAGCAGCATGGATGAGGTCCGTAGATCATTGATGGGGGTGGTGCTGTTCACGTAGACGTCTTGAATAACATCGGGTACTTCGAGGCCGCCTGATCCCCCAACTGTTAGGCCACTGAATCCAGTGTCCATGACCGCGTTGTCGCTGATCTTCACGCTGTTGCCAATGGCGTAAATGCATCGCGGCATAGTCGAGGTCGTTCCGCAGAAGAACCGGTTGTTACGGACTGAAACGGAATCTGGATTGTCATGGACGTAGATGCCTATGCGGGTACCGTCCATAAGGAAGTAGTTGCTGTCGACATCCACTCCTGAGGAAATGGTCGTGAAACCCTGGGTGTAGCCACCGGCGCCATAACGACTCAAACTCAGTTGCTCGCCGAGAGAGTCGGTAGAGTTGTGATAGAAGAAGTTGCCGCTGACCCTTGCGAAGGGGCCTCCCTCCAGGTTGAGGCCCACACCGGCATTCCATGTAATGACATTTCCCTGGATGTTGCACGCCTGTGCACCACCTGCGTCGATACCGAACCCTCCTTGATTCTTGTAGACAACATTGTTGTTCAGCAGCCCATAGGTGCAATTGAAAAGAATGCCCGCAGCACTGGCTGAACTTGTCGCATTGTTGTAACTCACGTTACCGATAGCAGCGATGGCCCAACCACTTAAGTCAAAGCCATAGGAACCATTTTCGGTTGATGTGTTTCCGGTAACCGTGCAGTAGTTCGCTTCGGGGTTGCCTATGTCAAAGACCGGTGCGTTGAAGTTGTTGTTCTGGACAAAGTTTCCCAATACCAGGCCGGCCATGCTGTTGGAGGTGAAGTGATTGTTGGCGACACGATTGAACAGAAGTTTCTGGGTGAACGTCTGGTCGTAGTTGTTGAGCCAAGCCCCATTGCCAAGGTTGCCCGAGAAGGTCGATCCGGTGATCGTTACGTTGGCAATGTTGGATATCGACAGGCCGTCACTGTCATTGGTTGTGAACAGGCAGTCGGTAATGACACTTCCTGCTGACTCAATGCCCCCCTCGATGTAAGCACCGGTCCCCCAGCCCTGATTGGCTTTCGCATTACAGCTTCGGATATTGCGCAGGCTGATCTCGTTGACGCTGCTCGGACAGAAGATGTTGTGGCAACCGTTGGGGCTGGTTGAGCGATTTCCGTCAATGGTGAGGTGACTCAACGAGAGCGCTGTGCTCGATGCCGTGAGGAACGAAGCGGTTGGCGCTGTAGGAAGCCGTCGAATGATCGTCTTGTCGCGCCCCTCACCTACCCACGCCGACGAAATGGAAAGAGGGCCGCAAAGATAAACACCTGCAGGAAGGTATAAGACCTTGCCCAGGCTTGCGGCGGCTGCATCGGCCGCGCTGAGACTTGTGGTGTTATCCGTCGTGCCATCGTTGAGAACGCCGTAATCGAGCGCGCTGAGTTGGTCCGCGCATTTGGCTTGCAAAAGACGGGTAGCGGCTCCTGTCGCAGATGGTGTAAAGCCGACCAGGCTTGAGCCATCAGCAGCAGCAAGCGCGCTATAGGTGACATAGTCATCCGCGAGCGTTGCTCCCATAGTGGACCTAATGAGCTCCTTTACCTGGCCGAGGTTGAGGGTGTCTGAGGGTGTGATAGCGGTCATGTCAATTCTCCTTTCCTTGAGGTTGGGTGCCGTCTTGCAACTCGGTGATGGCAGTTCTTAGGGCGCGATGGGTTCATCTGCCGTCGACATCGGTGGTGGCGACACGACGCTGTCGTATTGAGAGAGCCAAATCTTTGCGAGCTGCGTTTCCACCGTAGGCACCTCCGATCTCAGATGCTCGGACAGCGCATGGGGGTTAGTGTTGTCGACCAAGTTCGCGCTTTGCATGGCGCTTGCAGAGGTATTGCCTCAGATGCAATGACGAGCCCCGTGCTGATTGAGATAACTGCGTGTCGCGTTGGAAGCGTGACCAAGCTGAAGGAAATCGGCCTTGACAGTCGGTTTGCCCGTCCGCCGCATCCATGGCAACCTCCTTCATTCCATCCCCCGGACGGCCAGCCGTCCGTGCCCATCGGAGTGTCCATGCCTCGCAGGTTCCTCGTCCTCGCGCTTGCCGCGACCCTCACCACCGCCGCGCTCGCGACGGTGCCCGCTCCCGAGCAGCCCGGCCTGGCGCAGATCCGTGAGCGGGACCTGCACGCCGATATCAGCTTCCTGGCCTCCGACGCGCTACAGGGTCGTCTCTCCCTGCAGCCGGGCGATGACGCGGCGGTGCAGTGGATCGCTTCCGAGTTCGACAAGGCCGGGCTCAAGCCCGCCGCGACTGACGCCCAGGGCAAGCCCAGCTTCCTGCAGGCGGTGCCGCTGATTGAGTACCGACCGGACGCCAAGGCCACAAGTCTGGTGCTCAAGCGCAAGGGTAAGGACACCGAGTGGAAGGATCCGGAGGTGTCGGGCGCCTTCCCCACGGATCAGGACGTCTCCGCGCCCGTGGTGTTCGCCGGTTACGGCATCACTGCGCCGGAGCTGGGTTACGACGATTACGCCGGCCTCGATGTGAAGGGTAAGGTGGTGGTGGTGTTCGATCACGAGCCGCAGGAGACCGATCCGAAGTCGATCTTCAACGGTACTGGCAACACCCGCTATGCCACCGGTTACGTGAAGGTGCTGAACGCGCAGGAACATGGCGCGGTGGCGGTGCTGCTGGCACCGGAGCCTTCACACAATCATCCCTCGCAACTGGAAGTGCGCAAGCGCATCGGTCACCAGGCTGAGCACGCGGCCAATCCCATTCCCGCGCAGGCGCTGGCGGACAGTCCCCTGCACATTCCCAGTATGGTCATCTCCGCCGATGTGGAAGACGCCCTGTTGAGCACCAGCGGGAGCACACCGAAAGCCTTGCAGTCGGGCATCGACGCCGACCTCAAGCCGCGCTCGCTGGTGCTACCGGATACCTCGATCAGCCTGCATTTGAAGAACAGCTCGCGTCGCGAGGCAACCACGTGGAATGCAGTGGGCCTGATCGAAGGCAGCGATCCCAAGCTGGCGCCGGAAACCATCATCATCAGCGCGCACCACGATCATGACGGCCAGGCCGGCGACAAGATCTGGCATGGCGCCGATGACAATGCCTCCGGCACGGTGGGTGTGGTGACGCTAGCGCGCGCGTTCGCCTCCAATCCGACCAAGCCCAAACGCTCGATTCTGTTTGCCGTGTTCGCGGCGGAAGAGCGTGGCTTGCTCGGTGCGTACTATCTGGCCGCGCATCCGCTGCGTCCGCTGGACACCACGCGCGCGATGATCAACTTCGACATGATCGGTCGTGACGAGAAGCCCAGCCCGCAGACCGATGGGCTGATCGATATTCCCGCCGACACCAGCAATCGCCTTAATTTGATCGGCGCGGCGTATAGCCCGGATTACCAGCGCACCGTCGCCAAGGCGAATGCGGACGTGGGGCTCACGCTGGACGATCGCTTCGACCACGAGTACGCGTTGAACGTGTTCTTCCGCTCGGACCAGTTCCCGTTCGTGTTGCACAACGTACCGGCGTTCTGGTGGTTCACCGGCTTCCATCCGGATTATCACCACCCGAGCGATACGGCAGAGAAGATCGACTACCCGAAGATGGCGAAGATCCTCAAGCTGGCGTATCTCAGTGCGTGGCAGTTTGCCAACGAGCCAACGCCGCCGAAGTTCGTGTCGCACCCGAGTGGTGATAAAGCGCCGTAAGCGCACCACCACGGTTCATTTGAAAACACCCCGGCTTGCCGGGGTGTTTTTCTATCAGGGACTGAAAGTCACACGGGATTGCGCGCGTTCGATCAAGGCCTTTTCGATGGCCGGCCAGCGATCATGCGCCGCACCGTGCTCGCCTAGCTGCGCTGCGCTGAACCCCGTGGGCGCGAGATCCTCACCGTAGATCACCATCAGCTCCTTGCGTTTTTGCGCGTCAGGCAGATGGACCAGCCGCACATACATGCCATTGGCTGGTCGGGTATAGCCCTTCGTGGCAAGCAGGCGTCGCTGGTGCTCACCGTCCGAGTCTTTCTCGGCGGGCTGGCTGGCATCCTGCACCCAGGTGTCGAGGTAGAAATCCAAACCGTTGATGGTGACGTGGCGCGAGCCCGAGTAGTCGTGATGCATGTCGGGTCGCTCGGGGATATAGGCCTCGAACTGCACCCAGTACAGGCGTTGGATGTGCTTGTCGGCATCGGCATCCGCGAACAGATGCATTTCGCAGTCGTCAAAGCCCAACAACAGCCAGCGGTCGGCGCCCACATACTGTGCCGACGCAGGCAGGTCGATGCGTATCTTCGGGTCGTGGGTAGAGGTGACGGACGTGCCGCTCACCGTTCGTTCCGGCGTCTGTCCGTGTGCCGGCAGTGCAAGGCACGCCAAGGCCAGGGACGCGGTTGCCATCGTTTTCCACATGACTCACCTCGTCGTTTCGCAGAGGGACCGAGGATGCCATTGCGTGCGATGTGCCGTCACATGTCATGTGGCATGGCGAAGGACAGGCCAGGCGTGTCCGCATACAAGATGCGGACACGGGAGTGTCTCAGGTGATCAGCCCTTGGCGGGAGCGTTCTGCTTCGCCATCTGTTGGCAGCCGTTGCTGAAGTTCCGCAGCTCGTTGCGTACCGGATCCATCTCCATCCAGAAGCCGTAGCGCACATTGCCGCCGCGGTCGGCGAGCCACGCGGCCATCAGGTAGGCGGACGGCAGTTGGTTCAACTGCGTCAGCGGAATGCTCTGGGTGAACACCACCGATGAGCCGACCGTAGAAATGTTCGCATGGTTGTCGTCGGCGGCGGGCTTGTCGTTGATCTCGAAGTACGAGTGCGTGGCCCGCGCCACCATCTGACGCGCCCGATCCGCGCCGATGGCGTAGTTCGCCGTGATGGAAAGGCCATCGGGGC
The DNA here is from genome assembly GCF_002878475.1 of Dyella sp. AD56. Lineage (NCBI taxonomy): Bacteria > Pseudomonadati > Pseudomonadota > Gammaproteobacteria > Lysobacterales > Rhodanobacteraceae > Dyella > Dyella sp. AD56. The sequence continues at coordinate 124,176 of NZ_NRDP01000016.1, read as the reverse complement.
GGCACTGAAGAATCAGGCGATGCTCGCCATCACGCGCCTGCTGCGTGAGCGTGAGCGAGGTACCACCGTTAGCTGGGCCATAGACGGCGGTCGGCAACAGGCGACCGTTGTTGGCTAAGCCATCCTTACGCATCTGATCCGCATCGAGCCAGGTCACTTCGCCGCTCGGCGCGCTGCCGAACACCTGCGGATCCACGCCCATGTCCTTCAGGTAGGCCGTGGTCATGGTTGCGGAGGCATTGCCGGCTACCGGTTGCGCGCCAAAGCGGTCGCTGCCCGTGGGCGCCCAGCGGAACAGTCCGCCGGCATAGGCATAGGCGCAGGCATCCACGCATTGCGACGACTTCGGGAAGACCGGCTGAGTCGCGGTGCGTCGCGGCGACCCCAGGTGCGTGGTCATGTTGCCTGCGCGGAACAGGCGTCCGAGCGCGATACCCGCAGCCAGGTCGCCGCCCGGGGAGTTGAGGTAGATGTCGCTGTTGGGCGGGATCTTGCGCGACTGGATCATCGCGCCCACACGCTGCGCTGCGTCTGCGTCGATCAGGCCGTACAGGTAAACCTGCGGCACCTTGGCGACGGACAGTGTCATGCGGTCATCGTTGACCTGCACGGCCAGCTGGTTGCCGCTGGTGCCTTGCGCGGCACTGCGCGACGAGCCTTGTGCATGTGTCTGCATGGCTGCCGCGCCGCCAAGCAGCATGACGAGGGCACATAACGTTCTGCGAAGCGGAAATCCGGAGCGATGCGGGAGATGAGCGACTTGCACGTGAACGACCTGAGCATGCACAGAGATTGGCGAGTGTGCGGCAAATTGGATGTCTCATGGGTGAAGGGGCGCCGCTGGCTTGTTCAATGTCCGGACGGGCGGACAGGGCCGGACGTCCGGGCGCTTGTCCGCGGACGCCGGGTCAGCCGGGCGCTGTCGGCCGCAAGTCACTGATCAAGTGGAGATCTTTCGCGCATCGCAACGCTGGCATGCCGCTTGCTCTATCCACCACAACGGCGCCGCACTGGAGTGCAGGGCGTCGAAGCATCATCCGGCGGAGCAGAGGGGCTCCACGGACTCATATCAGCCAGGAGAGCTGTCTTGAATATCTTGCGCACGTCCGCGTTCGTCACGTTGTTTCTTGCTGCCGGCCTTGTTGCAGGCCACGCCCATGCCGACGACGCGCCCGCCAAACCCGCCACCGCCGCGACCACGCCGGACAAGTCGATGATCTCGCGCGACGAAGTGCGCCGCATCCTCGACAGCAACCGCATGATCATCACGCCGCAAGGCATCGACGAGAAGATCAAGCTGCACATCAACGGCATCGACCAGTGGATATCCATCCGTGGCAAAGACCGCCGCAATCCCATCCTGCTGTTCCTGCACGGCGGCCCCGCATCGCCAGCGATGCCAGAGGGTTACACCTTCCAGACGCCGTGGGAGGACTATTTCACCGTCGTGCAGTGGGATCAGCGCGGCAGCGGCAAGACGTATCGCGCGAACAGCGAGGCCGCGATGGCTCCCGGCATGACCGTGGAAGGCATGACCGACGACGCTGCGCAGGTGGCCCAGTATCTGCGCGAGCATTACCACAAGCAGAAAATCTTCCTGCTTGGGCATTCGTGGGGCACCGTGCTCGGGGTGCATCTCGCGCAGAAGCACCCCGACTGGTTCTACGCGTATATCTCGGTGGGTCAGGTGGTAAACGGCCGTCGCAACGAAGCCATTGGCTATAACTACGCACTGGGCCGCGCCAAGGCCGAAGGCAACACCAAGGCTATCGCTGAGCTCGAAGGCATTGGCCCGTATCCGGGCACGGCAAAGCTCACGCCGGAACGCATCGGCGTGCGAGGTCAGTGGGAGATGTACTACGGCGGTCTCGCCTGGGGTCGCAAGGACTTTCAGTTCGACGTGGATGCCGAGGAACTGTCGCCCGATTACACACGCGAAGACCTGGACGCCATCGACAAGGGCAGCCTGTTCTCGCTCAATCACCTGCTCGATGCACTGCTGGACGTGAACTTCGACCACACCACGCACTTCGATTGCCCGGTGATCGTCTACGTGGGTGCGCACGATTTCACCACGCCGCATGAAACCGCGGAAAAATGGTTCGACGATATCCAGGCGCCTTCCAAGCGACTGGTGAGCTTCGCCGACTCCGCGCACATGATGATGCAGGAGCAGCCGGGACGCTTTCTGGTGCATTTGGTCGACGATGCGCTGCCGCTGGCGCAAAAAGTGGGCGATGCGGCACCGGCGGAGGTCGTTCGCGACCACTGAAGGACGAGGCAAGAGCCGGCGCCCTTCGCTGGTTCTTGTAAAGCGCCTCGGGCAAAAGGCATATTGATCCCGCAGCAGCTTGCAGTCGGGAGTCACTATGCGGGTCCGTCTCGAAGACGTAGCACGTGCGACGGGCGTCTCGCCAAAGACGGTTTCCCGCGTTCTCAATGAAGAGCCTTCAGTAAAGGAATCCACCCGCCAGAAGGTGCTGGCGGCGATGGAGTCCATGAACTACCGCCCGAGCCCGGCGGCACGCGGGCTGGCGGGCAGCCGGTCGTTCCTTGTCGCGATGCTTTACGACAACAACGACAACCCGGCGTCGACGTACCTGGCCGAAGTGCAGGACGGCGTGCTCGATGCATGCGATGCGCACCGCTACAGCATGATGGCGTGCCCGCTGCGCATGCGGGGGCAGGACTTCATCCGCCGCGTGGATGCGCTGGTGTTCGACCATCACATCGACGGCGTCATCATGACCCCGCCGCTTACCGACCACGCGCCCCTGCTCCAGCGCCTGAAAGAGCATGGCGTGCCGTACTCGAGCATTTCGCCGTTGCAACACAGCGGCGCCATCGGTGTGTGCATGGACGAGCAGCAGGCGGCCAAGGCGCTGGTGATGCATTTGGTGGAACAGGGGCATCGCCGTATCGCGCATATCGTGGGCATCGCCAATCACGGCGCCAGCCGTTGGCGCATGGCCGGTTACAAAGATGCGCTGGCGGCGGCGGGCCTGCCGTTCGATCCGCGCTACGTGGTGCAGGGCGAATTCACCTTCGGCTCCGGCGTTATCGCGGCGCGCGAACTGTTTGCGCTGCCTGAGTTGCCCACGGCGATCTTTGCCGCCAACGACGATATGGCCGCGGGCGTGATGTGGGCCGCGAACGAGCGCGGCCTGAAAGTGCCGAGGGATCTGTCTGTCTGCGGCTTCGACGACACACCGCTGGCCACGCAACTGTGGCCGCCGCTCACCACCGTGCGCCAGCCCAGTCGCGAGATGGGCAAGCTCGCCGCGCTGCAATTGATGGAATTGCTGCGGGGACGTGGCGGCCTGCTGGTGCAGGTGCCCTATGCGCTGCAGTTGCGCGAATCGACCTCGCAAGTGCCCTGAGGGCGGCTAGGTACTTCTAACGGTGCCGGGGTGTCTGCTGGCATGGGTACCGATTAATTGATTGATTTAAAATGGTTTATTGGCTCGATCGGACGTCGTCGGGCCCGGGTCTGGGCGTGTTGCAACGCAAATTGACAGCGCTGTCATTTCTGTCAGTCTCGGCGGCACCCGGCTCCGAGGGAGAGCCGGCCCCTGCCTGATGGAGAGAGTCGTGCTGGCTTCCGCTCGTCGCTTGCCTTGTATCCCGACTGTTCTTTTCGTGGCGCTGGCCTGTGCCGGCGCAGGCATCGCGCAGGCGGACGATGCGACGACCGTGCATCCCGATACGTGGCCGCGTGCTACCTGGCCATTCCCGCAGGATGCCGCGTTGGAAGCACGCGTGTCTGGGTTGCTGGCCAAGATGACAGTGGAGGAAAAGGTCGGCCAATTGGTGCAGGCGGACATTCTCAGCGTGACGCCGGATGACGTACGCAACTACCACCTCGGCGCGATTCTTGCCGGCGGCAATTCCAAGCCGCGCGGTACCGTGACGGCCACGGTGGACGAATGGAAAGCAACGTCAGAGTCGTTTTATCGCGCCGCGATGGAAGCCAAAAGCGATCACCCGCCGATCCCGCTGCTGTTTGGCATCGACGCCGTGCATGGCCACAACAATGTCGTGGGTGCCACGTTGTTCCCACAGAATTCCGCGCTCGGCAACACGCACGATCCGGAACTGATTCGGGCGATCGGCGAAGCGACAGCCGCCGAAGTGCGCGCCACCGGCATCAACTGGAGCTTCGCACCCACGCTCGCGGTACCGCAGGATGTGCGCTGGGGGCGATCGTACGAAGGCTATTCGCAGGATCCGAAGCTCGTCGCGCAGTACGCAAAAGCCATGATCGAAGGCCTGCAAGGCAAGGTGGGCACGCCGCAGTTCCTGGATGGTTCGCACGTGCTTGCGTCAGCCAAGCATTTCCTCGCCGACGGCGGTACCAAGAACGGCAAGGACCAAGGCGACGCACAGATCACCGAGGCTGAGCTGCGCGACATTCATGCAGCAGGCTACGTGCCCGCCATCGATGCGGGTGTGCAGGTGATCATGGCCTCGTTCTCCAGTTGGAATGGCCGGAAGATCACGGGCGACAAGGCGTTGATCACCGACGTGCTCAAGCAACGCATGGATTTCCAGGGACTCGTAGTCGGCGACTGGAATGCGCACGGACAGGTGCCGGGTTGCACGAACGAGGATTGCCCGGTTGCCTACAACGCCGGCCTCGACATGCTGATGGCGCCCGATAGCTGGCGCGGCCTCTACGAACACACGCTGGCCGAGGTGAAATCCGGCGTGATCCCGATGGCGCGGCTCGATGATGCGGTCGCGCGCATCCTGCGTGTGAAGTTTCGTGCGGGCTTGTTCGAGGCTGGCGCGCCGTCCTCGCAGCCCATCGTGCAGACGGCGAACCAGGTCGTCGGCAGCCCGGCGCATCGCGCCATTGCACGCCGTGCCGTGCGTGAATCGCTGGTGTTGCTGAAGAACAACGGCGACGTGCTGCCGCTCGACCCACGCAAGCGAATCCTGGTCGCGGGCGAAGGTGCGGACAACATCTCCCGGCAGAGTGGCGGCTGGACGCTCAATTGGCAGGGCACAGGGCTGAAGAACACGGACTTCCCGGGCGCGCAGTCCATCGGCGCCGGTGTCGCCGAGCAGGTGAAGGCTGCGGGCGGTTCGGCGGAGATCGATACGGACGGCCATTTCACGACAAAGCCCGACGTCGCCATCGTCGTGTTTGGTGAAGACCCTTATGCGGAATTCCAGGGCGATATTCCTAATCTCTTGTTCCACCCCGGTGATGATCGCGACCTCGACCTCATTCGCCATCTGCGTGGCCAAGGCATTCCGGTGGTCGCCGTGTTCCTTAGTGGCCGCCCGCTGTGGGTGAATCGCGAGATCAATGCGGCCGATGCGTTCGTTGCGGCATGGTTGCCGGGCAGCGAAGGCGGCGGCGTGGGGGATGTGTTGTTGCGCAAGGCGGACGGCAGCGTCGCCAACGACTTCCACGGCAAGCTCGCCTACGCCTGGCCACGCACGGCCGTGGTGGGGCCGGGCGCACCGCAGTTTCCGTTGGGCTACGGCCTGACCTATGCCGATCACCATGCGTTGCCCAAGCTACCCGAAGCATCGGGCATCACAGGTGAGCAGATTCCGGTCGGTAGCTATCTCGATCAGGGCAAGGCTGTGCATGGCTATGCCTTCACGCTGATGGACGCCAAGGGCGCGTCCATGACCGGCGACGTGTCGCCCGTAACCACGCCGGACGGCAGCCTGCATATGGCCGCGCTCGACTACAAGGCACAGGAAGACGCACGCCGCTTCACCTGGCAGGCGGACAACGCTCAGTTGTCGATTCACGCACGTACGCCGCTGGATCTTGATCGCGAAACCAATGGCGACGTGTTGCTGGTGATGACCCTGCGCGTCGACGCGCTGCCTGCGCGGAACGTATGGGTAGGCATGGGCTGCGGCAGTGCTTGTCAGGGACGCGTGGCACTCAGCAAAACCTTGTCGACATTCGCACCCGGACAGTGGCTGCGCGTGGGCGTGCCGTTGAAGTGTTTTCGTGCGGCGGGTGCGGACATGCACCACATCGATCAGCCGTTTGTGTGGGGTGCGGGCAAGGGCGTGGACATCGCGATTTCCCGCGTCGCGCTGGGTACCGATGTGGATCAGGTGGCTGATTGCGTCAAGTGATGGAAGGGCACGCTTGGGTTGGGTGTCGCAGGCTCTGTAGGTAGGCGTAACTCGCCCTACGGGGTTGCTGGTCGGCAAGGATGCGTTAGTGGTTACGGGCCATGGACGGCTGGATGTCTATTTGCTTTTGCACAAAAAAGCGCCACGCGAGCATTGTCAGTGGTCGAACAAAGCGCGTAACAGTAGGCCTGGGGAAGAGTTCGATGCCTTGCTGCCGCGCGTCAAGCTTCTGCAGGGGAACCGTTTTATGATCGCCATGACAGCGCTGTCATGACCAATAATGACAGCGCTGTCATCGTGGGGATGAGATCAGCCAGTCGCCGTCGAGGGCGGTGACGCCAACAATCCGAACGAATGGAGGGGAAGCCAGATGAAGTTGCGCTATTCGGCGTTGTATATCGCCATGTCCCTAGTGCTCGCACCGAGCGGGGTGCTAGCCGCGGATCAGGATGCAGCGCCGCAGAGCGCGCCTTCGCAAAATCCCGCGGCACCGTCCGACAAGAAGGTGAAGCAGCTCGATGCCATTTCGGTGACCGCGACCAAACGCGAGACGCCGCTGCAGAAAACCCCGGTGGCTGTCAGTGCCATCACGCCCGACACGCTCGACAAGGAGCGTGTCATGACGGTGCAGGATCTGACCAAGCTCGTGCCGGGCCTGCAGGGCACCAGCGAAGGCGACCATGGTGTCGTCACGATGACCCTGCGCGGCATCGGCAATGACAGCGCCAAGACGGAATACGCAGACCCGGAAGTGGCGACTTTTGTCGATGGCGTGTACACGCCGCGTGCGGAAGCCGCCTCGGGCCTGCTGCTGGACATGGATGGCGTGGAAGTGCTGCGCGGCCCGCAGGGCACACTGTGGGGCCGTAACTCCACCGCAGGTGCCATCAGCTTTCAGACGGCCAAACCGGATATCGGCGCGGGCTTCTACGGTAACGCCCAGGTGGAAGCGGGAAACTATAACCAGATGGGCGCGCGTGCTGCGGTCAATCTGCCGATCAGCGACACGTTCGCCATGCGCGTAGCGATGGTGCATGAGCAGCACGACGGCTATGTGGATTACCAGAACCCGTCCAGCGAACTGCCGAGCGTGGCGCAGCAACAGCAGGCCTATCTGGCCTCAGGTGGCAATCCGGCGAAGTTCCAGCCGATCAATGCCGACCAGTACGTGCAGAGCGGTAAGAAGTACAACTCGCAGGATCAGTCTGCGGTGCGCGTGAGCGCGTTGTGGCAACCCAGCGATGCGTTCAAGTGGAATCTCTCGTACGAGTACTTCCTCGATCGCGGCACGCCCGACCTGAGCCTGATGCAGACGCCCCGCCCCGGTCAGGACTTCTGGTCTGCGCTGATCGACACCGCACCGTACCTGGATCGCACCTCCAAGACGCTGCGCAGTCGCATGGACTGGAACATCAACGACGGCATGCAACTCAGCTACATCGCCGGCTACAACCGCTATTCGGGCAAGAGTGACTACGACCAGGATGTCGGCGTTGCCGTACCCACCAGCTTCACCACCGGTGGCGTGTATCAGGACGACCGCACCAACTACTCCAACTATGAAAGCTGGAGCCAGGAAGTGGATCTGAAGTCCAGCGGACCACAGCTGGTCGATTGGATTGTTGGCGCCTACTACGCGTACGAAGACAACAACATCCGCTTCGACATCCCCATCATGAACGGCACCCAGTACGGTTCGGTGAACTGGCAGGGCTCCTTCATCCAGCCGAAGGAAACGGTGAAGTCGTCCGCACTGTTCGGCCAGGCGACATGGCATATCAGCGATCACTGGCGCCTGACGGGTGGCGCGCGCTGGTCGCACGACACCAAGGAAAACCAGGGCGGCATCAACTGGGGTTGGGATTACGACCCCACGGTGCCGCAGGTGCCGATCTCACCGGGTGTGTATCCCAATCCGTCCAACGGCTTCACCATCTCGCAGCAGAACACCGCCAAGTACAGCAAGAGCAAGCCGACGTGGCTGGTTCGTGTCGATACCGACATCAGTTCCAATGGATTGCTGTACGCCAGCGTTTCCACCGGCTACAAGTCGGGCGGCACGCAAGATGCCGGCACGCTTTATCAGCCGGAAACGCTGACCAACTATGAAATCGGCAGCAAGTTCACCTTCCTCGATGGCCACATGACGTGGAACTCGGCCATCTACTACGAAGACTTCAAGAACTTCCAGCTTTCCGCGCCCATCGTTTATCCGGATGGTAACCACGGCCTGGGCTTCTCCAACGTGGGCGGCAGCACGGAAGTCTTCGGCATCGAGTCGGAACTGGTGTACCAGCAGAAAGACGATCGGTTCAATCTGATCTTCTCGTCCATTCCCAAGAAGAAGCTTGGCACGCTGCAATACGCAGGCAGTAACGACTATCAGGGTCTGCCTGCCTGTCCGCCGGCGTCCAACCTTGCCAGTTGCATGAACGTCACCGGCAACGATCTGCCGCATGCGCCGAACGTCTCGCTCACGGCGATCTACGAGCATGACTTCCATCTCGGCAACGGTGGTCGCCTCACGCCTCGTTTGAGCGCGCAGTACCAGAGCACGCAGTGGCTGAGCTACTTCAACCTGGGTTCGGGTGACCAGCAGAAGGCGTATACGCGCGGCGATATCTCGTTGCGCTATACGGAGCCGGGCGACAAGTGGTGGGTCAATGCCTATGTGCAGAACGTGTCGGATGGAAAGATCCGCACCAGCGCGGCGCGATTCCTGATGCCGGATGGCTCGTTGCAGTACGTGTCGCAGTACCTCGCGCCACGTACCTACGGCGTGCAGCTCGGCGTCTGGTTCTGATGAGCAGGGCGGCTCCCCATGATGTTCATGCCGCCCATGATTTGCCGTTCTGCAGGCGACGCTTCGGAAGGCGTCGTCGTCCCTCCCTTTGAATGGCATTTTGGCCGGGTCCACGTGGGGTGGCCCGGCGTTTCTTTCACGCCTTCGTTTGCGACAAAGCGCGGGGAGACTTCATGGCTCGTCTGAAGAAAGTGTTGATCGTCGGCGGCGGCACGGCGGGCTGGCTCGCCGCATGCTATCTCGCCAAGGCGGTGAATGCGGTCGATCCGCAAAGTGTGCAGGTGCATCTGGTGGAGTCGCCGGACATCGGCCTGCTGGGGGTGGGGGAGGCAACCTTTCCATCGATCCGCGGCACGCTCGCTGCCATCGGCCTCGACGAACGTCGCTTCCTGGTCGGCGCGACGGCGACTTACAAGCAGGGTATCCACTACCGTCATTGGGTTCGCCCGCCAGGCGCACCGGGTGCCGATCATTTCTTCCACCCCTTCAATGCACCGAGCCAGCGCCCCGGTGGGCCGGAACTGCTGCCGTACTGGCTGCTGGGCGCGGCGCCGGAAGGCATGCCATTCGCCGACGCGGTGTCGATGCAGACCGCGCTGGTCGATCGTTCGCGTGCACCTAAGCGATTCAATGACCCGGATTATCAGGGGCCGATGAACCACGCGTTCCATTTCGATGCGGCGTGCTTCGCTCGCCTACTCGCCGAACACGGACAGGAAACCCTGGGTGTGAAACGCCACGTAGCGACGGTGGAGCGCACCGAGTTGGACGAGCACGGCGCCATCGCGCGTGTGGTGACCAAGGAACTGGGCGAGCTTACCGCCGACCTGTACGTGGACTGCACTGGCTTGCGCGGCATGTTGATCGGCAACGTCATGCAATCACCGTTCCGCGGCCGCGCCGACGTGCTATTTGCCGACCGGGCCGTGGCCATGCAGGTGCCTTATGAGAAGGCCGATACGCCGATCCCGTCCTACACCATTTCCACCGCGCAGGAAGCGGGTTGGATCTGGGATATTGGGCTGCAAAAGCGCCGCGGTGTGGGTTATGTCTACTCGTCGCGACATACGTCCGATGAGCGTGCGGAAGAAGTCTTCCGGGGCTACCTTGGTGCTGCCGCCGAAGGCCTCAAGGCCATGCACATCAAGTTCGAAACGGGTTATCGACCCGAGCATTGGCGCAAGAACTGCGTGGCCGTGGGGCTCGCGGGTGGTTTCGTCGAACCGCTGGAATCCACCGGCATAGCACTGATCGAGTTGGCGACGTATCTGCTTACGCACTTGCTTCCCAACGATACGGACGAAATGGAGCGTGCCGCGCGGCATTTCAACGAGATGATGGTGGCGCGCTATGACCGCATCATCGACTTCATCAAAATGCACTACTGCCTGAGCCAGCGTCGCGACTCGTCCTTCTGGATCGACAATGCCGAGGCCACAAGCATCCCGCTCACCCTTCAGGACAAACTGGCGCAGTGGAAACATCGTCCACCGCATCGGCTCGATTTCGTCAGCGACCTCGAAATGTTCCTGGTGTCGAGCTGGCAATACGTGTTGTACGGCATGGAATTCAAGACGGACTTCAGTGCCATGCGCAGCGCGTATCCACGTGTGGATGAAGCGCGGCAGGAGTTTCGCAACATCCAGCTTGCCGCGTCGCAAGCGCTGCATGATCTACCCGATCATCGGTCATTGGTCGAGCGGATGTGCCGTGAGTATCGGGAGCGCGCAGGGATGGATAGCGCCTTGGCTTGAACCTCCGATTTGCACGGCGTGCCAACGCTGAAGCATCTAGCCGCCGCGCCCGCGGACACGGGGTGTCCGCGCAGTGACCGCCTTCACGACGGGCGGCGTTTGAACACCGCGCGGTGCTCGAACACCATGCTGAGCACAGCCCAGAGGCCGCCGAACAGAATTCCGCCGAGGATCGTCGACACAAGCATGGAGTCGTAGAAGAACCGGTGCGCGGTCACGGCAACCCAGATCGACGGTAGAAGCGCGGCCGCGGTCCACGGCCATGGTGGGCCATATCCGATCTCCGCATGGCAGCTGTGGCAGGCCTTATGGCCCCTGCGCACTTCGAGGGTGCAGTGAGGGCAGATGATGTAGTCAGGGGACAAGAAGGCCACCGTGGGGCGAAAAGGCCACCACCGTATGCGTGGAACAGTATTCGTTCCATCGGATCAATCTGAAATGGCGGCCGTTCGGGCTAACCACGTCACCGAGTGGCGCTCGTCTTACTCTCGTCCATCCGATGCCTTCTGAATCACCTGAGCGACCGCTTTGGCGACCGTCGCAGGCTGATCGAGTTGAATGTCGTGCGACGTATTGGCAACGGTCACGCGACTGCTTCGCGTCGATGTGGCTGCGATGGCGGACTGGGTCTTCTCTTTGGCCAGCTCCAGCGATGGGCGAACGTCGGCGGGCGCTTCTGCATAAGTGCCTGAGGCCGACAACACGATCATGGGCAGCGTACCGAGCGATGGCGTGGAGGTTACCTGCTGACTGAATACGGTGAGGTTGTCGTGCAACTCCGACGACAACGTTTGCCAGAACGCCGGCTTGCGTTTGTAGGCCGCGATGGCCGCGTTCACTTCCGCGCTGGCTTGGGCGTTGCCCGCGGCAACGCAGCTTTTCAACGCGGGCGGTGGCGATGCCAATTCATTCTTTTCGGCAGCGTCCCTGCACTGGTCGATGAACGCAAAGCGATGTGTGGTCATGGCGTCTTCTTCCTTTGCCCATGCCGGCGCGTACGCTGCCACGTTTTGCGCGGGAGGATCGATCAGCACGACACCGGCTACATCGCCGGCGTAAGTGGCGGCATAGCGCCGTACGATGTTGGTGCCCAGCGAATGCCCAACCAGGACCAACGGTGTCTTGAGCCCGGCTTTATGGATCAGGGCGTGCAGGTCGGAGATGTCGGCGGCCAGGTCACGTGGCATGGGGCCAAGGTCACTGAAGCCGTAACCGGCGCGGTCATATGAGCAGACCCGATAGTGCGCGGCGAGCAATGGCTGCAGGCGAAACCATGTGGTGGTGTCGGCATGCGAACCCGACTCCAGCAGCACGGTGGGCGAACCATCGCCCTCGCAACGAAGGTTGAGCCTGCGATGGGGCGCGATCTCCACCGGTGTTCCCGCGTGGGCATAACTGTCGGGAATGCTCTGCGGGAGGGGGACGTCAGCGCCTTCCGCGTGGGCAACGAACCCCCCTACGGATAGCGGCAGCAAAAAGGCGAACAGGCGACGGCTTGCTTTCACGACCTTCCCCTTGAGGCGCCGCAGCCCGGCGAGCTGCATGGCGTGCCTGGAAGTGGACTACCTGGGGGCGCGAAAGTTCGATGATACGTAGGGCGAGACGGCTACGCCGCCGATCATCAGGACCGGCGGCGCACCGAAACGAACGTCAATGCTCAGCGATAGTTGCGCACGTCGTTGATCGCATGGTCGACGGCGGCTTCTGCCTGGTCGACGTGCATCAGCGAGCGGTGCTTCAGCTCGCGAGTCATCGGATCATCTTCCTCGCGATTGAGGTCGTTATGCACCTTGGCCAGCAGATCCGCGGCCTGGTGCAGTCGACCCGGCTGGTCCATCGGCAAGTCCACCTGCGGATGGTCGTTGAGATCCTTGCCGTCGTCGTAGGCAGCGTGCTTGATCTCGCCGATAGCGCGGTCGATCTCGGTGATCGCGATGTCTTCCTGGCTGCTTACGGCGGCGTCGCCGGGACGATGCGAAATCATCCAGCGCGCTGTGCGTAGGTCGGACAGCGCATGCAAGTACGCCGGATGCCGTCCGGGCATATCGGCGTGGGCGGACAACGGCAACAGCACGGCGATACCGGCAGTCAGGATCATGCGTTTAAACAGCAACTTCATGCGGCCCCCTTGGGTGTGAAAGTGGCCGCATTATTCAGTGCTGTTGCTTGCGCATGCCTTGCATGGAAATCGTGTATTTAGCGGGCAGTCGGCGACGGCGGGAGCGGCTCATGGTGTCACTGCGACGCCGGCTGAACCGAAGGTGCGGATGGTTTCCTCAATAGCGAAGTCCGCCGCATTGGTTGACGTATTTGCATGGTAGCTATCCCAGTCGCGCTCCATGGCGCGAAGTAGTTCTCGCCGCGGCGTGTCACCTTCGTCATGGGCAGGTACGGCGCTTGCGGCGCCATAGCTTGTGGCAAGCTTGGATGCGATGAGCAGGCACAGCGCCTCCTCGATGTCGTACGCGGTGCCGCCGCGTGTAGAAATCAGCGCGATGGCGTGGTTCGCGTCCTTGCGCGTCTTCCAGTCGTTACCGTGTCCACTCATCATCATGTGCGTGCCTTCATAGCCGACCACGGCAGGAAGGCTGGCGTCCTTTGTTGTCGCAAACATGATCGGCGGGTTCTGCATGTTCGTTCCAAGTGGGCCTAGCGCGATCAGGGCGACTTTCACCGAAGGGTATGGAAAGCGCATGCGGGTAAGTGTTTCAAGTCGCGCGACAGGACGGCTGCTGGCTTCCTCCGCCCTCCATGTGGCGATGGTGGCTTGCTCCTTCGGTTCCACATGCTGTTGCCAGTAAGCCATGAAAGCCGGGAAATGCCGCTCGCCCTGCTTCAGCGCGTCGATCAGCACGGCACTGTCATCGTAGGTGTACGCGAGCTTGTACAGGTCGGCGTAGCTGCGTACATCCGACGCCATCGCATAGGCCGGCAGGAACGCTCCCGTATTGAGTTCCTTGACGTCGTCCATTGGCACCGAGGCGCGCAGGTCGGGAAAGGCGGCGCTGTCCCGATGCAACAGGTAGGTCAGGAAGTCGGCGTAGGGCGATGCCTCTAATTCCAGTTTGCCGCCGCTATCACCGGCGTGCGGCGCCGGCGACATCGCCATGGATGTGCACGACAGCAGGCATGCAGCCATGAGCATTCCACGCAGCAATACCTCTTTGCTCGTTTCCATGTCGCCCTCCCAGGTTGTGCAGACCTAACGGCAATCCCTATAGCCAAACACTCACCGTCGATCGGACCGACGAGTCTGGCCGAGCCATACGCGAGCGCGAGAGGCGCTGCGCAGCAGACGTGTTTGATTGCAGGCGACGTGATGACAGGGGACGTCGTCGCCATGCCAGCGCATCAAAACGCACCGGTCGGGCGATGGCAAGGGGGAGAAATCGGCCAGCCACGGGCCTTTGATTAGCCGCGCGTAAGCGCCCCTTGCTCGGGGCGCTTGCCACAGGTCAAGCGTAGCGGTCTGCCAACGCGTCCGTTGCATTCACCAACACGTCCACGATGGCCGGATCGGGGGCGCTATGTCCGGCCAGCACGATGTGGAACGCCGCTTCCGGCCACGCCGTGGCTAGGTCGTAGGCGTTCTTCACCGGGCAGATGACGTCGTAGCGGCCGTGCACAATGGTTGCCGGAATGCGCCGGATGCGGTCCACGTCGCGCAGCAGTTGATCAGGCTCCAGGAACACCTGATGGCGGAAGTAGTGTGCTTCGGTACGTGCGACGCTCACTGCTGCGTGTGGATTCTCGAAGATGCCCGGTTCATTCGGATCGTGGACCAGCGTCGTGCTGCCACCTTCCCAGTTGCTCCACGCCATCGCGGCGGCCACACGCACGGACTCGTCGTCGCTGTCGAGACGGCGCCAATAGGCTTCGACCATGTCGTCGCGTTCGTTCTCGGGAATGTGGGCGACGTAGTGCGACCAACGCTCAGGGAAGATCCAGCGCGCACCGCCATCGAGCTCGTTGAACCAGCGCAGCTCGCCGGGGCGGCCAAGGAAGATGCCGCGCAGCACGAGCCCGAGCACGCGCTCTGGGTGCGCCTGCGCGTAGGCCAGCGCGAGCGTAGAGCCCCACGAGCCGCCGAAGACCACCCAGCGCTCAATGCCCAGGTGCTCGCGGATCGTTTCGATGTCCCCGACGAGATGCCCGGTGGTGTTATTGCGCAGCTCCGCATGCGGCGTCGAGCGACCCGCGCCGCGCTGATCGAACAGCACGATGCGATAGCGTGCGGGATCGAAGAAGCGGCGGTGATACGGGGACACGCCCGAACCGGGGCCGCCGTGCAGAAACACCACCGGTAGGCCATGCGGGTTGCCGCATTCCTCGATGTGCAGCTCGTGGATGTCATCCACGCGCAGGCGCTGGGTGCGATAGGGCTCGATCTCGGGGTATAGCTCGCGCATGGTGCTGCTCCGTCGGCGTACCGTCGAAGCATAGCCACCCCGTAGTGCTTGAGGAAACCGTGACCTACGGGGGAGTGGGCATGGCAGCTTGTCCGGCGACGCCGGCCATCCCGTTCAGGAGGGCCGGCGCTCCGTGCGGCAAACCACGCCCATGCCGCGGGCGTCAGAGTTTGTAGTTGACGCCGAACATCACCGTACGTCCCCAGGTGTTGTAGTCGAGCGGTCGGCCGATCTGCGTGTTGTCGGGCAGGTTGGAGATCTGCTCGGTCTTGTACGGCGAGTTGGTGAGGTTGTAGATCTGCAGCAGCACCGACAGGCCGTTCCATTGGCCCTGGGTGAAGGCGTAGCCGGCCTGGAAATCGGTCTGCTTGTCGGCCAGCACCTTGTTGTAGCCCAACTGGTCGAACAGCGCGACGGCCTCGCCGGTGAACGAGGAACGGTAGCGCTCCGTGATGCGGAACGACCAGCCGTACTTCTCGTAGTACAGCGTGAGGTTGGCGATCTTGCGCGACAAGCCGGGCAGGGTGGACGGCGCGCCCGGAATCGACGACACCGCGCTCACCGGAACGGTGCTGTTGATCAGCGTGAAGTTGCCCTGCATGCCGAAGCCGTCCAGCGCGCGCGCAACCATGCCGCCCTCCAGTGCGCCGGACAGTTCCAGACCCTGCATCTTGCCGCCGGTGCCGTTCTCCGGTGTGGTGAACGAGCCGTAGTTGCTGGTGGGCTTCAGCGTGGGCGTGTCGTTGGTGTAGTTGGAGAAGTCGTAATCAAGGACGGTCTTGTTATAGATGTAGTTCAACAGGTTCTTGTTGAACACCGCGGCAGCCACATAGCTGGACTTGCCGAAGTACTTCTCCCACGACAGGTCGGTGCCCACAGCCACGTACGGCTTGAGGTTCGGGTTGCCGCCGCTGCCCGACCACAGCACCTGTCCCGCGCCAGGGCCGCTGCTGACTTCGCCCACGCTGGCGGAAGAGGCCACCTTCTCATCGTCGATGCGTCCGCGCGCCATGGTCTTGGCCAGGCCGAAGCGCAGGTACTGGCGGTCGCCGATCTGCGCGATCAGATTCAGGCTGGGCAGCACATTGTTGTAGGTTGTGCCGCCCGTGAGCGTACCTACCAGCGCGTCGCCGTTGGTCTGGTACGCCTGCGACGACTGGTCGGTGTGCACAAACTGCACGCCCATGTTGCCGGTGATCGGCACATTGCCCGCCATCGTGTCGAGGTTGAACTTCACGTAGCCGACCGGGACTTTCTCCTCGACCGTATAGTTGCGGCTCCAGTCGGACTGCCCATTGCGCTCGGTGAGATAGAACTGGCTGGCCAGCGCGCCGAGCACGTTGTAGTTGAGGATGGGGCCGATGCCGCCGTAGTCGATGGACGTGGGGCTGTACAGGAATCCCGAGTCGACTGGCACGCCCATGCCAGGGTGATAGTTGCCCGAATCCGAGCCGTTGCCGTTGCCGTTGAGCCAAGCGTAGTAGACATTGGCCGACTTGGTCTTCGTGCGGTCCGAATAGTTCACGCCCACATCGACGGTGCTGAAGATCCAGCCCACCGGATGGGACACTTGCAGACGTATCGCCTTGATCTTGTCGTCCTGGTGATCGAACTCCTCACGGCCGTTGTAGCCATAGCTGTCCGGATCGGTGAACACGATGGCGGAGGGATCAGCGAGATTCACGCCGGTACGGAAGTTCGGGAAGCCGTAGTTGGCTGGAGTGGCGAACTGCACGTTGGTGGTGCCATGGTGTTCGATGCCAGAGAACAGATAGGCATCGCGCAGATCTTTCTTCGCGCTGGAATAGGACAGGTCAGCCATAGCCTCCCAGCCGTTGCCGAAGCTGAACTGGTTGTTCCAGCCCACCGAGAACAGCTTGTCCTTTTCCTTGGTGTATTCGTTCTGCAGAATCGGCCGGATATTGTCGATGGTGCCGGTGGTGACGATGGGATACGGCGAAGCGGGCACTGTGCCCACGTTGCTGTACACAGCCGGGCCTGCACTGTCGTAAGGTCCGCTCGCCCACTGTACGCCGTTGGTGTACTTCTTCTCGTCGAAGGTGGAGTAGTACATGTCGAGCGTGGAGTGGTAGACATCATTCGGTGCCCATTCCACGACGGCCATCAGGCCGTTGCGCAACTGGTTTTCGGATTGCGCGCGCAGCTGCATGCCTTGCTGTGAAAGCACACCATTCGGCATGCCTAGCGTATGTGGCCCGCCCCATGCGCCTTCGATGCTGCCGGGGCCGTTATCCGGGCTCCACCACCACGCTTGGTACTGCTTCTCCTGGATGGGCGAATCGAGCTGGGCAAAACCCACCGCCACGCCCAGCGTGTGGTCGAGGAACTGATCCACGTACGAGAAACTGGCGCGGTGGCCTAGCGTACCCGTGTCTGTGCCAGGGTTCTGCTTGCCGTTGGTGGTGTATTCGCCGCGCAGGTTCGCGACGATGGCGCGGTTGGGCAGATCCAGCGGCTTGAGCGTGTGCAGATCCATCGTGCCGGAAAGGCCCTGGCCGATCAGGCTGGCATCGGGCGTCTTGTAGACGACGGCGCCGCTGATGAGTTCGGCGGGGTACTGGTCGAACTCGACGCCGCGGTTCTCGCCGATGGTGGCCTGTTCGCGTCCATTGAGCGTGGTGCCGCCGAAATCGGGCGAAAGACCGCGAATGGAAATCTGGTCTGCGCGACCATCGACGCGTTGCGTCGCCAGGCCGGGCAGGCGGGCAAGGCTCTCGGCGATGCTTGCGTCCGGCAGTTTGCCGATGTCTTCAGCAGAGATGGCCTCGACGATATTGGTCGCCTTTTCCTTGGTCTTGATCGAATTCTCGATGCTGCCCGCGATGCCGGTCACGACAATCGCATCGAGATTGGCCGCCCGGTCTTCGGATTTCGGCGCGGGCTTCTCCTCCGGCGTTGTCTGCTTGGTGTTCGCGGGCGCGGCCTGTGTTTTCGGCGGCGTGGCGGTTGTCTGGTCCTGTGTTTGCTGAGCCTGCACTTGTTGGGCGTGGGCCGGCTGGAAGCCGGTCGTTGCGAGTAGTGCGGCAGTGCAGGCTATGGCGAGCGGGCGCTTGGCCCAGGCGGTGGAACGTACGACAAGATCCCTTGAGCGGCGACAATCCATTCTCTTCCCCGAGTCGTTGTATGTCCTGGCTGTGTCCCCCGACACAGTGCGACGCGGATCCCACGGCACGGCTTCAATCTCTTGCGAAAAAAAAGGCCGCACAGCAGGTTTCTGCGTGCGGCCAGAGCATGGTCGAGAGAACTTGCCGCGTCATCATGCGACGCAGCAACTTGCCGATATCGTTTAAAGAGGCGGCGGTTTCCGTTCAGCGTGATGAGGAAAACGTCATTTTTAATGTGACGCTGACGTGCATCCCCCGATGATTGGCGCGGCATTCGGGCCGGCCGTCATGTCGTAGAGATCGCCGTTGTTGCCCTTGGTCCACCACACATAAGGGCCGGCGACGTACCGGACGCCCGACGCGGCGAGCGTATCGACGAACAGCATCGCGTTGCCCTTCACTGTGAGCATGGCGAAGCTCTGTCCGCCCCTGGCGGTTGTAGTAGGTGACCTTGAGCGATTGGCCGCCGTGGCACTGGTAATCGCGCACCAGGGTGTTGTCGACGGGGATGGGCGGTAGATGTGTCGTGTCGGCCATCGCCACTGTGCCAGCCAGCAAAGCCATGGCTGTGCATGCGATGCGCCCGCTGTAGTGGATGGCGTTCATGGCTCACTTCACCTCGTCGTAGACGTATTCGTGCTGGTCGTCGCGCAACACCAGCTTGCGGTTGTCCCCGCTGCCCGACACCACGAACTCAAAACCATCCGAACCCGGTGAAATGGTGACAAACGAGACGGAGCCGTCGTCGTTCTTGCGCGAAGCGACCTCGCTATGCCACGCGCCGAAATTGAATTCCAGGTTCTTGCCGCTGCGGTCCACCTGGATGCTGCCCACGGCGGGGTTGCGATAGTTGTCGGCCAGCTTTGCCACCTCGGCGGGATCGGCAGGCACGGTGAGGCGTTTTCGCTCGGCGGCGATCTGCGCCTTCAGGCGTTTCACGCCGGCATCGATATCACCCTGTGCCAGCGGCTTGCCGTCAAACAGCACTTCGAGCAGACGACGCTGGAACGGGCCGCGGATGAAGACGCCAGCGTCGGCGTTGGTCAGGATCACGGCGCCCACACCCTGCTCGGGCAACCACATCATGTCGGAATGGAAGCCGGTCAGGTCACCGCCGTGATGCACCACCGGCACGCCCCAGGTGTGATCCACCATCAAGCCCATGCCATAGGTGGCCGTGGTGCCTAGCGCGACGTTGGCCTTGCGTCGTTCAAGTAGCGATTGCCTGGACACGTAACGTTGGCCGTCGGGCAGCAGGCCGTCGTCCAGTTCCATCTGTACATAGCGCAGCATGTCGCTCACTGCGCTCCATGCTGCGCCAGCGGGGCGTGCCGCACGAACAGAATCGTTGATGCCCATGCCGGCAATCGCGGTATGGCCGTCCACATCCAGGCCGTGAGGCGTGGCGTGGTTGCCAAGCAATGCGCGGTCGTAGTCGAACGTGGTGATCTTCATGCCCAACGGATCGAACACCTGCTTCTGCATGGCGAGGTCGTAGGCCGCGCCGAGCTCCATATTCGGATACAGCGCGTGGGCGCCGATATAGCCGGCCGCCGCCGCCATCAGGTTCGAGTACTGGAACAGTTCGCCGAACTTGCTGGTGGGTTGCATGCCCGACAGCGCCTTCATCACCGTCTCTGGCGTGGCATCGCGGCTGTTAAGCAGCCACTCCATGTCCTGCCTCGGCATGCCGGTGCAGGCGCAGATCAGGTGACGCATCAACACTTGCTTGGTGGTCGCGGCGTCGCCCAGCCGGAACGACGGCATCACGTCCACGACCGGCGTGTTCCAGGTGAACTTCTTCTGGTCCACCTCGCGCGCCAGCATCAACGTGGTCAGCGCCTTGGTGTTCGACGCGATCATGAACAGCGTATCGGCATCGACCGGCGTGGGCTTGTTGATCTCCCGCACACCGAGACCGCCGGCAAACACCACCTTGCCATGATCGATCAGGCCGATGGCCACGCCCGGTACGTCGTACGCCTTGCGAGCACCATCCACGAAGGCCTTGAGCGTCTCCACGCGCGCGGCATCGAGCGGATGCGCTTTCTTGCCGGCGAAACTCTCGCGTTTGTAACCCTTGGGCAGCAGGCGGTCGGAGATGGCACGTAGCTGCGAGGCGCGCTTCTCGGCCACCGCATTGGCCATGTCGTAGATCAGCACCGTGTACTGATCGCCATGTCGATAGGCAATGACGGTGACGCCGCGCTTATCGTTAGCGGAGGTCTCGTAGTTGTAGACGCGGACCTGGTCCCAGTCGTCACGCGGTGCGACGTCGGTGGCGACTTGCAGCGGCCAGGTCTTGGCCGGTGCGTAGGCTTTCCATGCCTGGGTGACGGCGTCATCGGGCGTGGTGGCCTTTACATCGACCAGCACGGCTTGCGAGCCGGCTTCAGGCGGAGCCAACGTGACCTTGTTGCCAGCAGCGTGCATGGTCCAGTCGGCGGGTTGCACGAACTGCGTACCCGCGGATGTCGTTCTGGGCGTATCCGCCTTGGTGGCCGTATCGGCGGCTGGTGCGGCGGGAATGGTCAGCGACGTGGAGGCCAGCGCAAACATCCCGACAAATGCAACGCAACGCATCAACATGGAGGTACCTCGCCGTAAGGGAGACGCTCTGTTGTCACGCGGAAACATAGCCCCGCGTGACGGGGTCGATGACACGGGTGGTGGCGGAAGTCTACACAGGTTGCCCGGCGACGCCAGTGCGCTTGGGCGGCGGGGCAAGCGAACGCTGACATAGGTCACGGCTATGACCATGGCGTCCATACATTCGGTTTCGTGCAGTGCATCCCGCTCATGTGCTTGACGGTGGTCGGCGGTTGTTTTTCCATGCACGGTACCGTTTGGCTATCTTCGCTTGTTCGCGGAAAATTCAACCATGAACACGACTGCTTCCTTACCCATACCCGACTTCCTCGGCCAATTGGCGGCATCCGTTACCCGGGCGCGCACCCTGGAGGAACTGGTGCGTCCCTTGCTTGAGCTGTTGCAGACCGTGACCGGGCTGGAGTCCACCTACCTCACCACCATCGACACCGATGGCGGCTACCAGTACATCCTGTTCTCGCGCAACACCAGTCGCCTGCAGATTCCCGAGGGCCTAGCGGTGCCGTGGGAAGGCACGCTGTGCAAGCGGGCGTTGGAAGAGGGACGCCCCTATACCGACGATGTCGCCAACTGCTGGCCGGATTCTGGTCCCGCGCGGGAGTTGGGCATTGCGACCTATGCGAGTACGCCGGTGCGACTGGACGACGGCACCCTCTACGGCACCCTTTGTGCTGCCAGCGGCGAGCGCAAGCCGCTGGAGGATGGCGCTGATCAGGTGCTGCAGATGTTTTCGCGGCTGATCGGCCAGCAGATCGAGCGTGAACGCATGTTGCAGGCGTTGCAGCATGCCAACGACACGCTGGCGGTGAGTGCGTTGACGGATGCCACCACCGGTTTGCCCAACCGGCGCGCCTTGATGGAAGAGTTGCGGCGCCGTCTCGTGGCGCATGGCCCGGCGGGACGCGCGCTAGTCGTGGCCTTTGTCGATCTGGATCAGTTCAAGGCCATCAACGACATCTACGGGCACGACGCCGGTGATCGATTCCTTTCGGCCATCGGTGGACGCATGCAGGGTACGGTGCGCTCTGGCGACTTCGTCGCGCGCTTGGGCGGCGACGAGTTTGTGGTGCTTTCCAGTCCTGCACATGACGAAGCGCTTGCCGTCGCTGATGCCTTGCGCAAACGCTTGCAGGAGGCGACCACGGGGCGCTTCCATCTTGGTGCGCTGTCGTTGGACTACGCGGGGCCAAGCATTGGCAGCATCGTGTCGCTGTCGGGCGACGCGGAACCCGAAGCGCTGATCGCGCAGGCCGACGCCGCCATGTACGAGGTCAAACGCGAGCGCAAGCAGTCGCAACCGCCGCGCTGAGTCGCGCTCAGTTCAGCGCTGCAGCGCGTAGCCCTTCACCGCGCACCCGGCCCGGGCACATGCCGCTCACGCGTTTGTACAGGCGACGGAACGCCGCCTCGCTGCTATAGCCCAACTGTTGCGCAATGCCGGCCACGGATTGTTGCCGATCGCGCAGCATCTGCTCCGCCACGCTGACCCGCCATTGCGTGAGGTACTGCACAGGCGGCAGCTTCATCAATTGCGTGAAGCGCTCGGCAAAGGCAGAGCGCGACATGCAGGCCAGTGCAGCCATGGATTGCATCGTCCAAGCTTTGCCCGGGTGATCGTGCACCGCCTGCAACACGCGTGCGATACGCGGATCGGCGAGCGAGGCGAACAGGCCTTGACGCTCGCCGTTGGTGCGTGAGTAATCGCAGATGGCGAGCGTGAACAGCGCGTCGGCCAATTTATTGAGGAGCACGTGGCGACCAGCGCAATCGGCGTGCACTACCTCCGCCATGGTCGCGGCCAGTTGGCGGAAGGGTGCGCTGGCGTGTGACGCGTGAATCACCATGCACGACGGCAATGCGTGATTCAGAGGGTGCTGGGAGGCGCCAGTGAAGCGAAACTCGCCGCAGATAAGGCTGGTATGCGGAATATCCTGTCCGCGCGCCTCCGCCAGGCGATGCGGTGTGCCATGCGGAAAGATCACCAGATCGCCCGCTTCCAGTGCCACGGTTTCATCGAGTTCATCGCACTCCACCGTGCAGGCGCCGGTGCCCACCAGATGGAATAACCCGCAGTCGATCCGGGGCGCGTCGGCAAACCAGGTGCCGCAGCGGTGAAGTTCGGCCACTACCTGCACCTGCAGCATCGACCGGTTGAGCAGCGATTCCAGCGCGGGTTCGACAAGCCTCGGGCGTGGCCCCGGCGGTAATGACAGGTTCGGTTCGATGTACATGGGCTTCCCTCCGGCGAATGTCTCCCTAGACACTTCGCTGTGGGACGAGCCACGGTTACACCGTTGCCGTCAGGTCGTGTGGATACGCCCAATGAGGCCCTCGTCCAGCCAGCGTCCGAGCACGGTGGCCATGCGGGGCAGCGCGGCACTTGGGCCGTGGCGCTCGGCCTCACGCTCACATAGTTGCCCGAAGCACTCGCCATTCAGGGCGCCTTGGAGGGCGGGGAGTTCATCGGCTGCCACCACTCGGTAACGTACGTCCAGCGTCGGACGCCAGATGAGCAAGTGGCGTGTCCGCGTGAGCCGCCGCCGAGCGGGGCGCGACGATCCCCGATCGGCCGCGCGGCGGAACGCATCGACGTTGCACGTTGTGTGCAGCAACTGCGCGTGCGGCAGTAGTTGCAGCCGCATGGTCGCCCACGCGTCGGGGGATACGTTCGCGAGCTCCGTCGCGTCAACGGTAGCGTGGTCTGTCGCGTCGAATGCTACGGAGATAGCCCAGTCCAACCGGGCGGCCTCCGCCAGCGCGGGATGGTCGCGCCAGGGCTGCGTGGCAGCAAGGAAGGTCGCCAGTCCTTCTCCATGCCAGCGGATGTTGAAGTGCTTGGAGGGCTGCGCGGCGACGTAGTCGTCCAGCAAAGTCGCAAAGCGGTGGCCCGCGAGCAGCGACAAGCCTGGAAACTCCGTCGCCAGTGCCTCGCGCAGGCGAATGCAATAGCCGTGTTGGTAAATAGCCAGCCGGCTGGCCTCATCAGCCATTGCATCGCCGCGCAACAGGGCCAGATTCGGCGTCGCCGGCGAACGCAAGGCTTCGGCGAGCTGCAACTGCATGGCGCGAAGGTCGCTCACGCGGCCTCCTGCAGCAGCGCATTGGCGAGGGCGCGGGCGTGGTCCAGTTCCGCGCGCAGTTCAGCAAGCGGGGGAATATGGTCGTCACGCTCGATCATGGTGGATACATGGCCGAAGCGGCGAACGGCTTCCACATAGAGATCCCACACGGCATCGACGACGGGAGCGTCGTGCGTATCGATCAGCAGGTTGCCGCCCTGTTCGTGACCGGCGAGATGGAACTGCTGCACGCGCGCGGCCGGCAGGCCATCGAGGTAATCCAGCGGGGAAAAGCCATGATTGTGTGCGCTCACGTGCACATTGTTGATATCGAGCAGGATCAGGCAGTCAGCCCGTTCGGCGACCGCTGCCAGGAACTCCCATTCGGTTAGCTGCGACTGCGCGAAGCGGATATAGCTCGATACGTTTTCCAGCAGGATGCGGCGACCGAGCCGATCCTGCACGCGTCGCACGCGATCCACCACGTGGACCAGTGCTTCCTCGGTATATGGCAGCGGCATCAGGTCGTGCAGGTTCACGCCGTTCACGCCGGTCCAGCACAGATGATCGGAGATCCATGCGGGTTGTACGTGGCGAGCTAGTGCAGCGAGCTGGTCGAGATACGCCATGTCGAGCGGATCGGTGCCGCCGATGGACAGCGACACGCCATGCATCACCAGTGGAAAACGCTCACGAAAACGTTCCAGCCAGCGCAGCGGACGGCCGCCCGGTACCAGGTAGTTCTCGGAGACGATCTCCAGCCATTCCACATGGCCCGGTTCGTCGAGCAGCGCTTCATAGTGATCGACGCGCAGACCCAGGCCGAAGCCGAGATACGGTAAATCGCGAGAGGGTTGCTTGATGGTTTTCATGGCAAGGGATGGCGGGGCTTCCACACGGCGCGAAAGCCCCGCCTGCGGGTCTTACGCCTGCTTGACCGCAGCCTGGGCCGCGTCGCAATCGGACTGGCTCTTCTGCATGGTGAAGCCCTGGCCCTTGCACGCGTTCTGGCCCTTGCAGGCATTGGTGGCTTGCTTGCAGGCACCGTGGCCCTTACAGGACGACGAGTTCACGCACTTCACGCTGGCGGTGTCAGCAGCATTGCTGCCGGCGGTCTTCTCGGCTGCGGAGGCGGACATCGTGGAGGCGGCGAACAGGCCGGCAACCATCATCGCCATGGCGGCACCGTTGAGCTTGTTGGTCTTCATGGAAAACTCCTGTCAGGTGGTGATGGCCGCCACGTGGCGGCACAGGTAACGAACGTCGGGACAGACACGGGGGTGCGGCCGGTATCGACGTGTCCATTCTCGGCAGGCAAAGGCAGCACGGCTGTCCCCGTGCGTCCCCGATTTGTGCCCGATCGTCCGGCGATGCCGCACCTCGCTACAGACCGGACGGCGGGCAAGAAAGGGCGGACGAACAGACATGGCGGTGGGAGGACGGGGCTTACATCATCCCTGCACCTTTCCTCCACGGACATGCCGTCATGCGTCAGTTCATTGCCGACAAGGCATCGCGATTGCTCGACCAACTCCATCGTGTCGAGTGGGTCGGGCCGCTGGTGGTACGCCTAGTGTTTGGCTATTTCTGGCTGGAGACCGGCATCGCCAAGGTGCACAACCTCGACGGCTTTACCCAGCGCTTCGTCGGCTGGGGCGTTCCGTTCCCCGCGTTCAGCGCCGGGTTGTCGGCATGGACGGAACTGGTCGGCGGCCTGCTGATCATGCTCGGCCTGTTCACGCGGCTGGTGTGCATTCCCATGCTGATCAACATGGCGGTGGCGGTGACTCTGGTCGTGTCGGCCAACCTCATGAGTTTCGACGATTACGTGGAAGCGGACGAGATCGTCTACAGCCTGATCTTCTTCTGGCTACTCATCAGCGGCCCGGGTAAGGCCAGTCTCGACACATGGGTGGCGCGGGTGCTGGGCATCCGCACGGCGTCGGGAAACGCCTCGATACCTCGCCTCTCCCTGTACACCGCAGCCGATTGATCGTCATACGCAGGAGTCGCCTTGTCATGAAAACAAACACGCTACGTTTGAGCTTTGCTGCACTTGGGTGGTTGCTGGTGGGTTCTGCCGCCGCTGCAGAAGTGCCGTTCAATCAGGCGCAATATGCGCAGGCCGTGGCCACCGGCAAGCCGGTGGTCGTCTATCTGCATGCCGACTGGTGCCCCACCTGCCGTGCGCAGCAGCCCATCGTCGATCGCCTCTCGAAAGAGGCAAGCCTGAAGGACGTGACCATCTTCGTCGCTGATTTCGACAAGGAAACGGCGCTGGAGAAATCCCTCAAGGTGTCGCAGCAATCCACCTTTGTGGTGTTCAAGCAGGGTCGCGAAGTGGCCCGCTCAACCGGCCAGACCTCGGAAACCGCCATTCGCGCCGTGCTGGAGCAAGCCCTCTGATGGACTTCGGTGTCGGCACCTATGCGCTGGGTTTCCTCGCTGGCATGGCTACGTTGCTCTCGCCGTGCGTGTTGCCCATTCTTCCCATCCTGATTGCGTCGGCGTTGTCGCGGCACTGGTGGGGCGGGGCCATGCTCGCGCTGGGGTTGGCGCTGTCGTTCGCATTCACGGGCACGTTCATTGCCACGGTGGGCGCCTCCATCGGGCTCGATGCCGGCACCCTGCGCATCGTCGCTGCATCACTGATGCTGTTGTTCGGCGCGGTGATGTTGTTGCCGCCGTTGCAGCGCGCTTTTGCGCGTTTCACGGCGCAGTTGGGCAACAAGGGTCAGCAGGCGCTGGGTTCGGTACGTGGCGAAGGTGGCTTCAGTCAGTTCCTGATCGGCCTGTTGCTGGGACTGGTTTGGAGCCCTTGCGTGGGGCCGACGCTGGGCGCCGCGACCACGCTGGCGGCTCAAGGCCGGAATCTGACGCAGATCGCCCTGCTGATGCTCGTGTTCGGCCTGGGCGCAGGGCTGCCGTTATTGGTGCTGAGCACCGTGTCTGGTGCGGCCGTGACGCGCATGCGCGGTGCGTTGATGTCGATCGGCGGTGTGGCCAAGTCGGTGTTGGGCGCGTGCTTCGTGCTGATCGGCGTGATGGTGCTTACCGGCCTCGACCGCCGCTTTGAAGCCTTGGTGCTCTCCATCAGCCCGGACTGGCTGACACGGTTGACGACGTCGCTGTAAGAGTCTCTGGGTAGAGCCAGCTTCGTGCTTATTTGATCGAGCTGAGTAGCGCGGAAAGCCCAAGCCACAACAATTGCATGCCGATGCAGAACGTGACGAGCGCAAACAAGCGCATCACGATCTTGGTGCCGGCCGTGCCCAACCAGCGTTCCAGCGATCCGGCAAAACGCATGCACACGTAGATGCTGGCGCTAAGCACCATGAGTGCCGCGACTACGCCCAGGAAATGTCCCGATGCAAGGCCTGTGCTTGGCGAACTGGTGCCCAGTGCAATCGCCACCGAAATGGAGCCGGGGCCCACCATCAGCGGCAGCGTCAACGGATAGAACGCCTTGGCGTCCAGTGATGCACCCGGGCTGGGCTTCTTGATGTCCTGCGTTTTTTCGTTGCTGTCGTCGTCGTCGGGCTTCTGCAACAGGTTCCAACCCGCCACCGCGATGATCAAGCCGCCGGCGACCCGCAGCACCGGAATGGAGATGCCGAAGAAGGTCAGCACGTAGGCGCCCATCAGCAGCGACACGAGCAGGATGGCGAAGCTATTGACGGTGATACGCCACGCGAGGTTCGTGCGTTCTGCGGGCGTGCTGTGGGGAATCATGCTCAGCACGATAAAGGCCGAGCCGATGGGATTGATGATGGGGAACAGGCCCGTGATGAGCAGCAGGGCGGTCTGGATGAAGTCCTTCAGCATGGTTCGCTGCTCCCGGGTATCTGGCGGCGATGGATGGGTGGTGCGCGTACATCGCAGCACGGACGGCTTGCCCGGGCAAGGTTAT
This sequence comes from Dyella sp. AD56, assembly GCF_002878475.1. Taxonomy (NCBI): domain Bacteria; kingdom Pseudomonadati; phylum Pseudomonadota; class Gammaproteobacteria; order Lysobacterales; family Rhodanobacteraceae; genus Dyella; species Dyella sp. AD56. The sequence continues at coordinate 96,395 of NZ_NRDP01000016.1, read as the reverse complement.
ACCGGGCGGCAGCAACGTAGCACGGAGTGTGCGAGGTGACGCTGGTTCAAACGGCCGTCGGGGCGTCATCCTCCACCGCGAAATGGTGAAGGATGCCACCAAGGCTGCGTAGGTCCTGGCTATTGTGGCGCGCTACGCGATGCAGCGGCCCTGCCGAGCCGCCACGCAGGAAGCCCAGCCAGGCGGCCGGCGCTTCGGAACCTGGCAGGTCGTCTTCCCGCACCACCTGTAACAGTTGCCGTTCGGCGGTGGCGAGGCGGCAGTTTTCCCAGGCAGCACGCCAGCGCCGCCGTACCGGGTGCAACAGATCGATATGCGCCAGGCCCTCCAGCGGGCAGGCGCGCTGAAGCAACCGGAAACGTGTCTTGAGCAGCGGCGTGTCGTACGACTTGCCGTTGTAACTGACTAGTACCGCATCCGGGTGCAGCCATGATGCGAAGCAGTCGAGCATGGCCGCTTCGCCGGCCAGCGTGGTGATCAGTAGCTGGCGTTCGCGAAAAGCGCCTTCGTGCCAGTCGCCCACGCCGATCATGAAAGCACGCGTGCCCGTGCCGCCGGCCAGGCCGGTGGTTTCGGTGTCGAACAGGAACAGGCGTTCGGGCGCAATCACGTCATCGACTCGGGCGAAGCCGGCATGGAACGTGGGTGGCGTCGGCGGCCATGCACTACGCGTTTCGCATAGCTGCAAGCCGGGTGCGATCGTTTCGCCCGGCAGCGACGCCGGATCCGTAACCACGCTGCGCCGTGGTTTGCCTTGCGCCCGCTGGCGAATGCCGAGCAACTGGCGGATGTTGTCGGGCAGCGCGGGTCGCGGCTGTGCCGGTACCGGTGTGGGCGCGGGTGGCGTTACACCTGCCTGGCGGCGCAGCCCGCGCAGTTTGTCGGCCAGCGCGCTCATAGCGCGACGACCAGGTCGAGCACACGCGTGGCTAGCGATTTCAACGAGCGTTCGTTCTGCTCGTCCACGGCTAGCACCGGTCCGACGCAGGCGGGGCAGCCGGCGCGGCAGTCGCAGCGATGCACCAGCTCGCGCGCAAGGCGTACGAGATCTTCGCGTCGCTCGAACAGCGGTGCGCTCAGGCCGACGCCGCCGGGGAAGGCATCGTAGAGATAGAGCGTGGGGATGAAGGGCCCCAGCGTCGACGGCTCGCCTTCACCAAAGCCGGAGCGGATCTGCGCACGGCCATTCGCATCGGGCGTGGCGAACTAGGCACCGTCGCCACTGCCCACGGCCTTCTGCAGGTCGCGTGCCTCGGCCATCACCGCGACCGTCGCCACAATGTGCAGCGCATGCGCTGCCGCGAGGAAACCGTCCAGCGCCTCCTGCCGGTGGTCGAAGGCCTGTTCCAGCGCACGTTGCGGTAACTGCCACCACACGGCGGTGGTGTGCAATTCCAGATCGGGAAGATTCACCGGGCCGTAGCCGATGTTCTCGTGCGTGTAGTAACGGATCTTCTTGTAGCCCGCCACACGACGCGCGACGTGCACCTCGCCATGGTGCGCGCTGCCTGCGCCCGCCGGCGAACCGTCGAAGGCTTCCAGTACTTTGAGCTTGGTGTAGTCGATGGCGTCGGTGTAGTAGTCGACGTGGGTGCGCGTGACGAAGGCCTTGCGGCCGCTCCAGTCAAGCCGATCCACCTGATACGGCACGGACTGGATCATGTGGATGGCACCCTCATACAGCGTCAGCGAGGCCGCGCTGAAATCCACCTCCGCCACGATGGTCTGGCGGCCGTTGGTGCGATCCACCACGACGAAGTTGCCATCCGCCACCGAGCGCAGCGACACGGCGTTAGCGGGGTAGCTGTCGGCGATCCACTCGAAGCGTTCGCCTTCCTGATGCAGCACGCCTTCTTCCGTGAGCACCTGTAGCCATGGCGTAGCGTCCTGCGGGCCAAACAGTTCGCCGTCCTTGAAGGGCAGCTCAAAGGCGGCGCAGCGGATATGGTCCAGCAGGATCAGCGGCTGGTCGGCCGCGATGCGCGCATGTTCCGGCGTCGCACCCTGAAAGAATTCCGGGTGGCGCACCAGGTACTGGTCCAGCGGATCGCTGCTGGCGACCAGCACGCCCAGCGATGCCTGCTGGCGGCGGCCCGCGCGGCCAAAGCGTTGCCAGGTTGCCGCCACGCTGCCGGGATAGCCGTTGAGCACCACCACGTCGAGTGCGCCGATATCCACGCCCAGTTCCAAAGCGGATGTGCTGACGATGCCGTCCACCTGTCCCGCGCGCATCTCACGTTCCGCCGCGCGCCGCTCGGTCGGCAGGTAGCCGCCGCGATACGCGCGGATGCGCGGCGGCTTGCGTGGATCGTTGTCGAATACGTCTTTCAGGTACTTGGTGAGCACTTCCACCATCAGGCGCGACTGCGCGAATACCAGGGTCTTCAGCCCTGCGCGGATCGCAGTGCGCGCGATGCGGTTGGACTGTGAGCGCGCCGATGCGCGTAGCCCCAAGTCCGGGTTCACCACCGGCGGATTCCACAGCAGCACGTGCTTCTCGCCCACCGGCGCGCCACTTTCGGTAATCGCGGTGACCGGCTGTTCGATCAGGGCGCTCGCATGTTCCGCAGGATTGCCAATGGTGGCCGAGCACAGGATGAACTGCGGCGACACGCCATAGAACGCACAAACGCGCTGCAAGCGGCGCAGCACATTGGCCACGTGCGAGCCGAACACGCCGCGATAGGTGTGTACCTCGTCGATCACCACATAACGCAGGTTTTCGAAGAACTGCGCCCACTTGGTGTGGTGCGGCAGGATGGCCTGATGCAGCATGTCCGGATTGCTCACCACGATATCGCCGTGCAGGCGGATCGCCTGCCGCGCATCGCCGGGCGTGTCGCCGTCAAAGGTGAACGCCTTCACGCCCAGCTCGCCGGCCTGATTGAGTTCCAGCAGCTCCGCCACCTGGTCCTGCGCCAACGCCTTGGTCGGAAACAGAAACAATGCCTTGGCGCGCTGACGTATCGCCGCGCTGATCACCGGCAGGGTGTAGCACAGCGATTTGCCCGAGGCCGTAGGTGTAGCAATCACCACGTGCTCGCCGGCAGCGGCGGCATCCCACGCCTGCGCCTGGTGTGCGTAAAGCTGGCTGATGCCACGCGAACGCAGCGCTTGCGCCAAGGCCGGGGGCATATCACCGGGCAGGGCAGCGAATTGCCCTTCGCGCCCGGGCAACACGAACGAGCCGGTGATGCGGTCGCCATAACGCTTCACCAGCCGCCGCGCCAGTTGATCACCGCCCGATACAGGCGCCGCCAGCGCGCCATCACCGCGCACCGCGCGTTGGGCCAAGGGGTTGGGCAAGGCGTTCATCGGTGCGCTCCGTCCGGGGACGGCATTGCACCTGTGGCGCGTCTCAATCCTTGAGACTTCAGGGATCGAGCGTCTCCCGTTGGGCTCTTGGGTACCAGCCGGCAACGGTGAGGCAACCCTATCCGATAAGCATTGCCACGAAGACAGTCAGGAAGGTAGCGCCGATCGCTCCGCAAATACCGGTGGTCGCCACTACGAATACCTTATGGTGAGCCCATCGGTGATACGCGGAGCGGGCGAGCAGCATCAGCACGATATAGCAGAGCGGCATCTGCAGAAGTTGTGCGTAACCGGACTGACCCTCGAAATCGGAGACGCCTTCGATATGCTTGGTGAGAACGAAGGACGCTACAGCGGATAACGGTATGCCGCTGATGAAACAGCAAATGGTGTACGCGGTTCTCCACGGGTTCTTCTTCGTACTGGGTTCATTGGTCATGGTGTTTCGGTGTCTCTATGAGCGCCTCGCGGGCGGGTAGGTCGGCCCCATGCGCAGGGTGCCGGTGGGCGCGTTGGTTTGTCCGGCTGGTGCATAGACCTGGTTGGCTGTGCCCTGGATCATACCCATGGCGGCTGGGAGCAGCAGCCAGACGAACAGCCAACCTGTGGAGGCTATGGGACAGGCCTCAAACGCGCCTTGAGTGGCTATGCTCCATGCGTGGGGCGGGGCTCATTGGGGCACTGGCGAAGGCCCGCACCCGGAGGCACTTAAGTGTTTTCTAAGCTCGGTGCCGGATAATCCCAGCGTATCCGCCGTAGGGTGGAAGGAGTGTCGGGCGAGTGCATATTCTTCTGGTCGAAGACGACGCGCAGCTGGGATCAGCGATCCAGCGCGCACTGGAACGGCTGAGCTACACGGTGTCGTGGCTGCGCGATGGCCGTTCGGCGCTGGTTGCCATGCGTGATCGCACCGCCGATCTGGTGTTGCTGGATCTGGGGCTGCCTGGGCGTGATGGCATCGAGGTGCTGGTGGAGGCGCGACGCGCCCACGTGGAAACGCCGGTGCTGGTGATGACGGCGCGTGACGACTTGTCCGCTCGCGTGGATGGGCTCGACGCGGGTGCGGACGATTACCTGACCAAGCCGTTTCACGTCGAAGAACTCGCGGCGCGCATCCGCTCGCTGACGCGGCGCATGCGCGGCCTGTCGGTCAACCGCATCGACGTGGGTGCGCTGAGCCTGGATGTGGGCACGTCGGAAGTGAGTTTTCGTGGCGACGTGGTGGAGCTCACGCGCCGCGAGTTTGCGCTGTTGCAGGCTTTGATGGAAAACGCCGGCAAGCTGGTGCGCCGCGAAAGCCTGGAGAACTCGCTCTACGGGCTGGATCACGTGGTGGGCAACAATGCGCTGGAAGTGCTGGTGCATTCGCTGCGCCGCAAGCTGAGCTTCGAGACGATCCGCAACGTGCGCGGCTTTGGCTACATGATTCCGCAGGACCCCAAGTGAGTCGATCCAGTCTGCGTTCCCGGCTTCGCTGGCTGATCCTTGGCGTCATCGCGCTGGTCTTTGTGCCGCTGGGTATCTACAGCATGCGGCGCACCATCAACGAGGTGAACGAGCTGTCGGACGGACGGCTCGCGCAATCGGCGCGCACGCTGCAGACGCTGGTCGACGACATCGGCCTGCCCGCTTTGCAGCGGCATACCGTCGAGTCGGGCGTAGTGGTGCCGATCACGGCCAAGTCCACGCAGGAACTGGTGTTGCACGGCCATACCTACGAATCGGAAGTCGGCTTTCAGATGTTCGACCACAGTGGGCGAACGCTGATGGCCACCGGGAATCTCACCATGTTGCCGCCGCCGGATGCGGCGCACCCCGGCTTCCAGAATGTGCGCCTGGGCCGTTATCGCTGGCGGCTATTCACGCTGCCACCCACACGGGATGGCGTGGTCGTGCGCGCAGCCGAGCGTTACGACAGCCGTCGCGACATCTCCATGGCCTTGTGGGTCGAACATGCGTTGGCGCCGCTGATCGCGCTGCCGGTGCTGGCGCTGTTGGTGGGCTGGGCGGTGCGGCGTGGTCTACGGCCGCTGGATGCGCTGGCGGAGAAGTTGTCTGCACGCAAACCCGGCAGCCGCGACACGCTCGATGTGGTCGAGGCGCCTCGCGAACTGGAGCCGGTGCTGGATGCGCTCAACAGCCAGTTCACCCTGCTGGAGGAGGCATTGGAGCGCGAGCGCCGCTTCAGTGCGGACGTGGCGCATGAACTGCGTACGCCGATCGCCTCCACCATGATCAACCTGGAGAACGCCGAGGCCAGCCGCGATACGCGGGAGGCGGATGTGGCCCTGTCGGGTGCGCGCCAAAGCCTTGCCGCATTGGCGCGTCGTGTCGAACAACTGTTGTCGCTGGCGCGGTTGGAAGCCAGCTCGCGTACGGACCAGCACGTGGATGTCGACCTGCTGGCGGTATCGCGCACGGTCATCGAGGAACTGGCGCCGCTCATTGGCGACACGGACGTGGAGCTGGATGTGGCGCTGGCGGATGGGTCGCTGATGGTGCGCGGGAACGAAGTGGCGCTGGCCGCCATGCTGCGCAACCTGCTGGACAACGCGCTGCGCCACGTGCCGGCCGGCGGATTGGTCAAGCTGACCGTCCAGCGTGAGCAGGGCGAGGCGGTGATCGATGTGATCGACAACGGCGAGGGCATCCCGCCCGAGCGCCGCGCGGCGGTATTCGCACGCTTCCATCGCGAGGCCAGCAGCCGTGGTGACGGCTACGGCCTGGGCCTTTCCATCGTCCAGCGCGCCGCGCAGATGCATGACGCCTCCATCGAGCTGCTGGATTCGCCGTTTGGGCGTGGCCTGCGCGTGTCCGTACGCCTTCCGCTGAGCCGGATCTGAAACCCGTAACGGCTGACACGTTTCTTTACAAAGAGAACGCTAAGAGATTTTCGGTAGGGTATGGCATCCCCATACCTTGTACGGACCGTCGGTGTTCCTTTCGTTTGCCAAGCCTCATGTCGATGGGTTCTTGCGGCCGTGCAAGGCCGCAGCCGTGCTGTTGGCCGCGTGCATCGCCGGCTGCGCCACCTATCAGGCCAAGCCACTGCCGGAACAGGCCTCGTCCGCCGCCTCGCTGTCACAACTGCAGGGCTATGACCCGGCCGTGTCGCCGCTGGATATGGCGGCGGTCGAGCGCCTGGTGCTGTTGAACAATCCGGATCTGCGCAGCCAGCATGCGCGTCGGCAGGCGGCGCAAGAACAGCGTAAGCAAGACGGCGTGCTGCCCAACCCCGTGGTGGGCGGCAATGTGGGTTATCTGCTCTCCGGTGTGGGCGATGCCACCGCGTGGACGGCATCGATCAGCCAGGACATCACCTCGCTCATTACCTTGCGCCCCCGCCGCGAAGCAGCCCAGGCGGCCGCCGACGAAGTGGATGCCGGCCTGCTGTGGGAACAGTGGCAGGTCGTGGGCAAGGCGCGCCTGCTGGTGATCGATCTGGTTGAAGGCGAACGGCAGATCGCTCTGCAGCAGCAAGCGCTGGATGCGCTGGCGCAACGTGAGTCGCGCATCGTCAGCGCAGTGAGCGCGGGCAACATGGAGCGCGTGGCGGTGGCGTCCGATCTCGCCGCCGCGGCCGATGCACGCACCGCGCTGAACGATCTGCAGCGGCGCCAGTTGGATCTGCATCAGCAGCTCAACGCGCTGTTGGGGCTCAAGCCCGACGTGGTCGTGCCGCTGGCGCAGACCTTGCCGCCGCCCAGCGTCGATGCCGGCTCCATCCACGAGCAGTTTGCCGATGTGAGCCGACGCCGGCCGGATCTGGTGGCGCTGCAACTGGGCTATCGCGCGCAGGAGGCGACCTTGCGTGCCGCCGTGCTCGCGCAGTTTCCTGCATTGGCCATCGGCTACGACGCCTCGCAGGACAACAGCAAGGTACGCAACGGCGGCCCGGCGGTGAGCTTCACGCTACCGTTGTTCGACCACAACCAGCACAACGTGGCCATCGCCAAGGCCACGCGCGAGCAACTGCAGGTGGAATACACCGTGCGCCTCGCCACCTCGCGTGACGAAGTGGATGCGCTGCTGGCGCACTACGCGCAACTCGATGTGCAGCGGCAGGCACTGGTGCCCGCCACCGACGATGCCGTGCGCGCTTCCGCGCAGGCAGGTCATGCCGCGCAGGCAGGCCTGTTGGACCTGCGCAACGTGACCGATCTCCATGTTGCTGCGCTCAATCGGCAGCTGGCGCAACTGTCGACCGAGCAAGCCATGCTCGAACAGCAGACTGCGCTGGAACTGTTGGTGGGACGCGGTATGCCGACTGCTCTTGAACAGGATGTAATGGCTCCATGACCCATCGACTGCCATGGATCGCTTCAGCGCTGGCCGCCAGCGTTTTGATGACGTGTTCGCTGACCGCCTGCTCCGGCGCGGAAGCCCCCGACGATGCGGCCGTGAGTGCCGCTGTCGTCACCGTGCCACTGAAGCAGGGCAGCGTGCCCGATACCGTACCCGCCTACGGTACGGCAGGCCCCGCCGCGGACGCGGCGCAAGTGGTAAGTGTGCAGGCGGCCGGTCGCGTGCTGCGTTGGAACGTCACTGCCGGTACATCGGTGAAGCATGGCCAAGCGCTGGCCACGTTCGCGTTGGCGCCGGCATCGGTGGCGGCCTATCAGCAAGCGGTCACGGCGCAGCAACTGGCCGAGACGCAGCGTGCACACACCGCGCAACTGTTCGCGCAACAACTGGCCACGCGCGACCAGCTCGATCAGGCGGAGAAAGCGCTGCACGATGCGCAGTCCGCGCTGGATGCGCTGGTGCAGCAGCAGGGTCGCAACCCGACCGTGGATGTGACGGCGCCCTTCGATGGCACGGTAGCGACCGTCGACGCGCAGCAAGGCGACAACCTGCAGCCGGGCGCGCCGCTGCTCACGGTGCAACGCGGCGATGGCCTGGTGGTCACGGCAGGCGTCGAGCGTAATGCGATGGGGCGCGTGCAGATCGGCGCCAAGGCCGAGCTGGTGCCCATCGATGGTGGTGAGTCGATGCACGGCACCGTGCGTCGCGTGGCAAGCACGCTCAATCCGCATACACACCAGTTGGATGTGGAGATCGTGCCCGACGGCGCACTGATCAGTGGCGAAGGGTTCCGCGCCGACATCGTGGTGGGCCAGTGGCAGGGCTGGCTGTTGCCGCGCGATGCGGTGCAGGGTGATGAAGAGGATCGCCACGTATTCCAGGTGGCGAATGGCAAGGCCAAGAGCGTGCCGGTGAAGGTGCTGGGCGATGCAGGCGACGTGACGGTGGCCAGCGGCGCGCTCGACGCACACCTGCCACTGGTGACGGAAGGCGCCACGCAACTCGATGACGGCATGGTGGTGCACGCGCCGTCGGAGAAAGCGAAGCCATGAGCCTGCCGACGTTGCTGGCGCGGCACGCGCGTGCCATCGTCATCGTGGCTTTCGCGCTGGCCATCGCGGGCTTGGCGAGTTCGTTCACGCTGCCGGTGGGCTTGTTTCCGCAGGTGTCGTTTCCGCGGGTGGTGGTGGATCTCGACGCGGGCGATCGCCCGGCCGACCAGACCGCGCTGTTACTGACGCGACCGGTCGAGGAAGCGATTCGTACCGTGCCCGGCGTTGCGGGCCTGCGTTCGGAAACCACGCGCGGGTCGGCGCAAATCTCGGTGGACTTCGGCTGGGGCCGCGACATGATCGCGTCCACGTTGCAGGTCGATTCGGCCATCGCGCGTGTGCTGCCAAGCCTGCCGGCCGGCGCGACGTACAACGTGCGCCGGATGGACCCGACGGTCTATCCGATCATTTCGTATGCGCTGCAGTCCGACACGCTGTCGCCGGTGGCGCTGCGCGATCTGGCGCAGTATCAGATCGTGCCGTTGCTGGCCTCGGTGCTTGGCCTTGCGCGCGTCGACGTGCAGGGCGGCGAAACCGCCGAAGTGGAAGTGGAGGCCGATCCGCGCAAGCTGGCGCAGTACGGCCTGAGCCTGGACGACCTCGCCACGGCGGTGAATGGTGCGAACCAGCTCGAAGCGGTCGGACGCCTACAGGACCGCAACCAGCTCTATCTCGTGGTAGCCGACCATTCGCTGCAGCGGCTCGACGCCATTCGCAACATCATCGTGAAGAACGATGCGCATGGCTGGGTGCGCTTGTCGGACGTGGCTACCATCCGCGATGGCTACGTGCCGCAGTGGGTGAAGGTGAGCGAAGACGGCAAGCCCGCCGTGCTGTTCAACGTCTACGAACAGCCGGACGGCAACGCCGTGCAGATCGCAGGGCAGGTGCGCGACAAGCTCGCGGCTTTCCGCTTACCCAAGGGCGTGAAGCTCACGCCGTGGTACGACCAGAGCGAGCTGGTGGTGGAGTCCGCGCACAGTGTGCGTGACGCGGTGCTGATCGGCCTGTTGCTCGCGGCGGCAGTGTTGCTGCTGTTCCTGCGCAACCTGCGCGTTACGCTGATTGCAATGCTGGTGGTGCCGGTGACGCTAGCGGTCACCGCGTTGCTGCTGCAGATATTCGGCATGAGCTTCAACATCATGACGCTGGGCGGCATCGCGGCGGCGGTGGGGCTGGTGATCGACGACGTGATCGTGATGGTGGAGCACGTCGCTCGTCGCGCCGGTGCGGCCGATGGCGGTGGCGAGGCGGCGGTGCTGCCTGCGGCGCGTGAGTTCCTTGCACCGCTGACCGGTTCGAGTCTCGCTACGCTGATCGTGTTCGTGCCACTGGGCCTGCTCAGTGGCGTCACGGGTGCGTTCTCCAAGGCGTTGTCGGTCACCATGGCGTGTGCGCTGGTGGTGTCGTGGCTGGTCAGCGCTTTCGTGGTGCCGCCGTTGCTGCGGCGCTGGGTGGATTTTCGCCGATGGCACGATCCGGGGCTGGCTCACGAGAGTTGGCTGGCACGTTCGCATGCGCGCTTGTATGACGCCTTCGCGCGTCGTCCCGCATGGTTGTTGGCGATGGTTATTCCGCTGCTGGTGCTGGGCGGTGTGGCGTACACGCACGTGGCCACCGGCTTTATGCCGTCGGTGGACGAAAGCGGCTTCGTGATGGACTACTACACCAAGCCGGGCACGTCGCTGCCGGAAACGGCGCGACAGGTGGGGCAGGTGGAGTCGATCCTGCGTTCCATGCCGGAGGTGGATACGTTCTCCCGTCGTCTAGGCACCGGCCTGGGCGGCGACCTTGGCCAGTCCTATCACGGCGATTTCTTTGTGCGCCTGAAGCCGGGACACAAGCGCGCCACCGAGGAAGTGATGAGCGACGTGCGCGAGCACGTCGAGCACGAAGTGCCGGGTGTCGAGGTGGAATTGGCCCAGTTGATGGAAGACCTTATCGGCGACCTCACGGCGGTGCCGCAGCCTATCGAGATCAAGCTGTATTCGGCGGATCCGAAGACGCTGGTGCCGCAGGCGCAGCGTGTCGCCAAGGCCATCGCTGATATTCCGGGCGTGGTAGAGATCAAGGACGGTGTGCAGTTGGCCGGTGATGCGCTGAATGTGCAGATCGATCCGGATAAGGCGACGCTCGAAGGCATGACCGTGGCGACCGTGACACTGGCGATCAACAATGCGCTGACCGGCGTGGTGGCGACGCAGTTGCCTCAGGAGACCAAGAGCGTGGGCGTGCGCATTCGCATGCCCGATGCGATGCAATGGCGCTTGCCGCAACTGCTCGCGCTGCCGGTGCGCGCTCCGGATGGGCACGTGTTTCCGCTGAGCCGCGTGGCGAGCATCGTGACCGAGAACGGTCAGCCGCAGATCTCGCGAGAGAACCTGCAGCAAATGGTCGCGGTGACCGCGCGCATCGACGGACGTGGCATGGGTGCGGCCGTGGCGGACGTGAAGAAGCTGCTGGCGCAGCCGGGTGTGCTCGACGCCGACACGCGCTACGAACTCGGCGGCCTTTACCAGCAACAGCAGATCGCCTTCCTCGGCTTGGGCAAGGTGTTCCTGATGGCGCTGGTGGCTGAGTTTGTGCTGCTTTTGTTTCTGTATGGCCGGCCCGGTCTGGCGCTGGTGGTGATGGGCTGCTCGCTGTTCTCCGCCACGGCGGTGTTCATTGCACTGTGGCTGTGCGGTGTGGACCTCAACATCACCGCGATGATGGGCATGACCATGATCATCGGCATGGGCACGGAGATGGCGATCTTCTATGTGTCCGAGTACGTCACGCTGGCGCAAGGCATGCCGCCGTTGCAGGCCTTGCGCATGGCCAGCCGCGACCGCCTGCGCCCCATCACCATGACCACGCTGGCGGCCATTCTTACGCTGTTGCCGCTGGCGCTCGCCTGGGGACAGGGCTCGGGTATCCAGCAGCCGTTGGCTATCGCGATCATTGCCGGACTGACCTTGCAGTATCCGTTGGTGCTGCTGGTGATGCCCACGCTGATTGGCCTGGCGATGGGCCACGGGCGACACGGTGATGACGGTACGGCTGTAGCAACGTGACACCCGTCGCGGGGCTATTTTGACCCGGCGCAAATTTGAGGAGGCTCTAAGACAACTGTAAGCAAGCGTTGCGCAAGATGCCGCCATGGATTCACTTGCTCATGGCTTGCGGCGGCTGCCTCCCGCCTTCTGGTTGCTGTTGCTGCTGCCGTTACTGGCAGTGCTGCCGCCTGTTCCGATCGATGAAACGCGTTACCTGAGCATCGCGTGGGAAATGCGGCAGACCGGGCAATGGGTCACGTTGCATCTCAATGGCGTGCCGTACTTCGACAAGCCGCCGCTGCTGTTCTGGCTTTTGAACGCGATCTGGAGTGTGCTGGTTCCGACGCTTTGGTCCGCGCGGGTTCTGCTGTTGGTTTGTGGCATGGGCTGCGTGGTGCTGTGTGGGCGCGTGGAGCGGCAGCTCGCGCCGGAGGCTTCCGGCGTGGCGAGCTGGCTGATGCTCGGCTTGATGTTCTTCGTCCTGTACACGGGCGTGGTGATGTTCGACGTGCTGCTGTGCCTGTGCGTGCTGCTGGGCTTCGTGGCGATTGCACGCTATGTCCGTACGGGAGACCGCAAGGCGCTGTTGCTGCTGTTCGTGGCCAGTGTGCTTGGCGTGCTGACCAAAGGGCCGGTCATGCTCCTGCATCTGGCCGGTCCCATGCTGTTGGCGCCGTGGTGGTCCGAGCGCCGGCCGCGCGTATCCTGGCGCTCCGTGGTGGTCATGCTGCTGGTGGCCGTGCTGGGTGGCATGCCTGCGCTGGCGTGGGCATGGGCGGCGGTGCACCACCTGAACCCTGCGGACGCGCAGGAACTGTTGCTACATCAGACTGCGGGACGCGTGGTGCAGAGCTTTGCGCACAACCGGCCGTTCTGGTGGTATCTGCCATGGGCCCCCGTACTGTTGCTGCCGTGGCCGCTGCTGTTGCGATGGCGCCGTGTTCCTGCGGTAGCGCGCGCATGGCGCGAATCGCAAACGGCCCGCCTCGGCTTGTGCGCGACGGTGCCCGCACTGGTGGCGTTCTGCCTGGTGAGCGGCAAGCAACTGCATTATCTGCTGCCGGTGCTGCCCGGCGCGGCGATCCTGCTGAGCGCGTGGCTACGCCATGACGCTGCGCTGCTGGCGGTGAAGCGACTGTGGTGGCTGGTGGCGGTGATCGTGGTGGTGTTCGTGTGGGCTGTGCTCAGACCGGCGCCGCTCGACGACGCGTCGCTAAGTCACGGTAGGGCGATCTGGCTGTATGCCTTGTCGGCGGGTCTGCTGGTGATCGCCATGGTGTGGCTGTGGTTGGGACGTAATGTCGACTCAGCGGCACGCGCTGCACAGGCGACGCTGTTCCTTGCCTTGGCGATGCTGCCGCTGGTGCGTTTGCAGTTACTCGACGCGCTCGACGTGCGCCCACTGGCGGCACTTGAGCACGAGCTGCGCACGCAGGGCGTGCCCATGGTGCGCACGACCAACGAACCGGGCTTGCTGACGTTCCTCGCGCGTATGCCGGCACCGTTGCCCGTGGCTGACGATCCGGTAGCCTGGTGTGTGGAGCATCCGAATGGCGTGGTGTTGGCTTATTCCGGGCGAGGCAGGCCTCCGGAGGAGGCGCTCACGAGCGCCAGGCTTGCCAATGGTTGGGTGGCATTGGTGTCGGCGCGTGCCGTGATCAACCGGCCGAAGTCGATCGATCGGTTTGGTGATCCGTCCAGCGAGTAAGAGCTACTAACAAAACAGCTTCAGGGCCGATGGGCGCCATAGGCGTGATTCGCCACATCGCCGATCGCGTCAGGCGCCTCGGTCGGATCGGCCGACGTCGCCGGCACGATAAAGTCGCCGAGTTGCCCATACACCACGCGATTACGGCCATCGCGCTTCGCCTCGAACAGTGCGCTTTCTGCGTCGATCATTAGCTGGCGAAGTTCGTAGCCACTCCGTTCGGTCGACGCCACGCCGAAGCTTGCGGTGATGATCACGTGGCGGGTTTCACCCCACAGCGGTGTGGCGGCGATGGCCTGGCGGATACGCTCCGCGCGTTCGCGGGCCTGTGAGGCGCTGCAGCCGGGCATGTAGATGGCGAACTCCTCGCCGCCAAGGCGTCCGAAGATATCGTGGCGGCGCAGATGGTGCTGGCATGCAGCGACGGCGCGCTTGAGCACCAGGTCGCCAATGACGTGGCCGTGCGTGTCGTTCACGTCCTTGAAGTGGTCCAGATCCAGCAGGACCAGGCAGGCGTCGCGGGTGGATTTGGCGGCGACGCGCAGGGCGATCTCCGCTTCGTCGACAAAATGTTGGCGGCTGTGCACGCCCGTAAGGCTGTCGCGCGTGGCCAAACGCTTGAAACGCAGTTGCGAGCGCTTGGTGCGCCATAGCCAGAAAGCGATGGAGGCCACGACGGTCAGCAGCAGGGCGATGTACAGCCGGCTGGTTTCCATGTCCTTGCGGTCGAGTCGGCGCTGAAGCTGCAGGATCTGGTTCTGCTTGTTGAGCGCGTCGACTTGCATCTTGTTCGCCAGCAGTTGTTGCCTGACTGTTTGATAGGCGATGGCGCGGGCCGAGACGTCGTTGAGGTAGCCCTTGTCGGCTTCCATGTACTTCTCGTGGTACTCCAGCGCACCCTGCGGGTTACCCTGCCGGTTCTCCACGTTGTAGAGCACTTTGTACGCCGTGCTGCGCGTCTCGGCGAACTCGTTGGGAACGGCGTCGGCAAGTGCGGCGTTGGCATACTTGCGTGCTTGCGTCACGTCCCCTTGCTCCCAGTAGGCCTGGGCGAGCAAGGTGTCGAAGTCCGCGAGCAGCGCAGGATAGTGGTACGACTTCACTTCGCCGTAGTGGGCAAGGAGCAGCGTGACGGCATCGTCGGCATGGCCCTGCTTGATCGCATAGTCGGCGCGCTCGCTACGCAGGCCATCGGCGAAAAGCTCCTGCTTGCTGTCGTGGCAAACGTCGATGGCGCGGTCGAAATCGGCGTCGGTGCCTTTGATCTTGCCGCTGTGATACAGCGCCTTGATCTTGAAGACGAGGCCCTGGCATGTGTGCCCGGCCAAAGCCGTGTCGTCGAGGATCTGCTGCGCGTAACCGATGGCCAGATCGTACTGGCCCGCGAAGGTCAGGAACTGCGCGGCTTCGCCCAGGGCCTGATAGCGGGCCTCGGGGTCTTTTACGGTTGGCAACTGGTCAATCAGCACGCTCAGTCGCGTGAAGGCATCCTCATAGTGCCGGCCGATGCCGAGGATATTGACCAGCGTGGCCGTGGCGCGTACCTGCAGGGTCGGGTCGCCCGACAGGTTGACGATTTCGGTGAGCTGCGGCCGGGCTTGGTCGTAGCGGCCCTGGAAAGCTACCTGCCAGGCATCCAGATAGCGCAGCCGCCATTGCTCGGATGACGACAATTCGGCGCTGCGCTGGTCGAGTTCGCTCAGCAGCTTGAGAAAGGCATCGTGGTCGGAAGTCTTGATGCGATCGGCCCGGTCCAGCATGGGCGCCGGGTCTTCTGCGGTGGCAGGCACGGCCGCGCGGGCCGCACCCACGGATGATCCCAGCAACAGGCATGCCGCCAGGAAAAGGTTCCGGCCAAGGGCGCCGGTACGAGGCATCGTCAGGTCAGCGCGAGGTCGTGGGGAGCGATAGCAGAGGGAGGTTTGGCGTTTTTGCTCGGCGTCTTCTTTTCTTCGCCGCCCTCATCCTCTTCCTTCTCTTCCTCTTCTTCTTCCTCGCCCTCCTTGCGTGGCACGGTCTGTAAGCAGAACAGCGGTGCCTTATCCAGCAACGCGTACAGATCCTCGACATTCCTGGCCAGAATCGCTTCGCAGGCCGATGCCTCGACCCGGGCATCGGCCAGGGCAATGCTCAATTCGTCACGGCTCGCTTGGCGCAGATGCGCGTCGGTGCCCAGTTTTTCCAGAAATTCGATGATGTTCGACATGTGCGTCCCCCCCGGGTGGTGATAGTACGGTGACAGCGTGTAGGTGTCTCTCCCCGGAATTAGGCGTCTCTCACGAGGCCTCCCGCTACATCGCGAAGAAGATGCTAGCGCGCTCCCTCGACGAGGGCCGGCGGGACGGCAGGATCCGCGAAGGATGTCGGCGATCCTGAGATGGATGCGACAACGCTCGGATATCCGGATGAAAGGTCCCCCTGTGTCGCTGCGACAAGGCCGCCGCTGGATTTCCGATCATAGCCTTGTTTTTTGCGTCATATGTGCACGCCGGAGTTCTGATGAAAGGCACTGCGGAGAACGGCCAACGGCGCGTGGAAAGCTCAGTTGGCATGGTCGGCGGCACCGAGGAAAGGGAGCACCTCAGCGAGAAAGGCCTCCGTGTGTTCGCTATGCAGTCGGTGTCCAACCCCCAATGATCGGGCGGTTGCCTGGGGTAGCCGGGCGGCCAGTAGCGGCAGGCGTTTCGTGACGAGGCCATCGTCGTGGCCCGCCAGCAGCAGGCAAGGCGTTTGCAAAGTGGCGAGACGACTCCACCAATCGGGCATAGGTACACGCAGTTCCGGCAGCACAGAGCGTGTCGCACGCAGATCGAAGCGTCGCAAGAAAACGAGGCGCAGCAGGCGACCCAGGCCCACGAGCTGCAGCGAGCGTCGCCATGCTGGCCCCGGTTGTGCCGAGGCAATGGCGGCCGCATCGGCGGCATCCTGCGGTGGCACGGGCGTTGCCTCCACTACCACTCGCCGGATGCGCTCCGGCTGGTGTGTCGCCAGCTTGAGCGCGAGATGGCCTCCCAGCGAATGGCCGACCAGGCTCAGCTGTGACAGGTTCAGCGCGTCGAGCAAGGCGATCAGGTCCTGCTCGAAATCCATGAGCGCATAGGTGGACGTCCGCTCACTGCGCCCATGGCCGCGCAGGTCGGGTGCGATGACCCGGAAGCCTGCGTGGGCCAGCGCAGAGGCCGTGTCCTTCCAACTATCGGACTGGCTGGCAAAAGCATGGATCAGCATGATCGGCGCGCCATCCTCGCGACCGCAGGTGCGGTAAGCGATGCGATGGCCGCGCACTTTCAGGAATCGATACGTGGACAGGCGGCTTTCCATAGCATCACATCGGGCAGAGCGAATGCGGCCATGGTGCATGGCCTTCACGGTGTGAAACAGCGGGAAAGACGTCACTGGTTTGCACAGCAGGCGAATAGCTATGATCGGGCGATTGCCACCGAATCGGCACGATGACGTCGGCCGTGCCATAGAAAAATCCAGACGCGATGGGAGCTGGACATGCGATTCATGCGCTTTGAGCAGCACGATCGGGTTGGCCTGGCCGTCGATGCGGGTGATGGCTGGCGTGGGCGTTTCATTGATGAGGATGGCATCCCGGCCGATGTCAGCGCCATCGCAGCGAGCGAAGAGCGTGCGCGGCTGGCGCTGGTCGAACGCCTGCGTGAAGGCTTTGCCGTCGATACGAACCAGGTGCGTTACCTGCCGCCGAGCGCGAACCCGGGCAAGATCATCTGCCTGGGGCTCAACTATCGCGATCATGCGCGGGAATTCGACTCACCGCCGCCCGCCTACCCCACGTTGTTCGCTCGCTTTGTATCGAGCCTTATCGGGCATGGCCAGCCGCTAGTCCGTCCGCGTGTGTCGGACAAATTCGATTACGAGGGCGAGCTGGTGCTGATCCTCGGTCGTGGCGGCAAGCACATTGCCCAGGAAGACGCGCTCGATCACGTATTCGGTTACAGCGTCTTCAACGACGGATCGATCCGCGACTACCAACTGCGTACGTCGCAATGGACCGTCGGCAAGAACTTCGACGGCACCGGCGCGTTCGGCCCGTGGGTAGTGACGGCCGACGAACTGCCGCCCGGCGCCACCGGCCTGACACTGGAAACGCGCCTCAATGGCGAAGTGATGCAGCACGCGTCCACCAGCGACATGATCTTTGGCGTTGCACAGACCATTGCCATCATCAGCGAAGGCATGACGCTTGATGCCGGCGATGTGATCGTCATGGGGACGCCATCGGGCGTGGGCTACGGGCGCAAGCCGCCGGTCTACATGAAGCCCGGCGACGTTTGTGAGGTGTCCATCGAGCGCATCGCCACCTTACGTAACGCAGTAGTGCAAGAGGCGTGAGAAAGGCGGGCGCGTCCGCGCCCACCGGTGATGGTCACTTCTTCGTAGGCTTCTTGGTGGGCTTGCCATGCTTGGGGGGCGTAGTGGGCGAGCTGCCGCCACCCGTGGTCTTCAGTTGGGTCAGCGCATCGAGCAGCGTCTGGCCCTTGGGAGTGCCCAGGCCCGTGCATGCGTCCCAGCCCTTGGCGGCTGCGAACTTGCCGTTGTTGCCCTGCGTGATGTCGCGGAAAGCCGCGGTACCGATGGCGTAGAACGCTTCATGCGGATCGCCTACGTTCTGCCCCAGTTGCTGGTTGAAGCGCGCAATCAGCGCGGCCCACAACGGTGCGACGGCACTGGTGCCACCAATCACCTGGCTCTGTCCATCCACCAGTACCTGGTAGCCGGTGTTCGGATCGGCATCACCGGCGACATCGGGCACACCACGGCCCACGAAGCCGTTGGCGCCTGCAGGCACGTTGGACGATTGTTGCCATGTGGGCAACGCGAAACTCGCGCTGACGCCGCCGCCCGTGGCGCCTTCGTTGCTGGCCAGATCGTTCCACACCGTTTCGCTGGTGATGCTGGTGCCACTGGCGGCCAGCGAGGTGCCGCCGCAAGCCAGCGCGTAAGGGCTGGACGCAGGGAAATCCACGTGCGGCTGGTTATCGCTCTCGCCATCAGTGAAGCCACTGTCACCGCACGCCACCGTGATGGTGACACCGAGCGCAGCGGCATCCTGCAGTGCGCTCTGCATCGCGCTCAGCGATGAAGCGGACCAGCCGTCTTCCGGGCCGCCCCAGCTGATCGACATGACTGACGGGTGATTGGTGGTGTCGTGCGCCGCCTGCGAGATGGCTTCGTAGAAACCCTGGTCGGTATTCGGTGCGAAATACACTGCGATGTTGGCGCCCGGTGCGAGCGCGCCGATCACTTCCACGTCGAGCATCACTTCACCATCGGCATCACCACCGGGCTGGCTGGTGCCGCCCTGCACGGATACCACCGTCACCGTGGGCGCCTTCACGCCCAGCGATTGCATGTACTGCGTGAAGTCGCTCTGCGTAAAACCGCCGCCGAGTTCGATCACTGCCACCGTTTGGCCCGTGCCATCGACGCTCGCCGGAAACTGGTAGAGCGAGCCCAGTTGCGGTGGCGTATACGTCGTGGCCGGCTTGGCGGAGGGGCGGCGAAAATGCGGGCGTGCGATCGGCCGCGCGTCCAGGCCGAGCACGGCGATGACGGATGACGAGATCGTGCCGGGGAGAGACGGCGGAAGATGGCAACCGATCAATTCGGGGCCGCCGTCCGGCATCTGGTAACGGCCCAGTTGCACGCCAAACGCCTGCTGCAATTGCTGTGGCGTACCACGCAGATGCATCACGCGGCGATTGAGTGCGGAGCTTGTCTCGGTCAGGCCATGTTCGCTTGCGAACTTACGGATGATTTCCGCGTCCGCCGGGTCCGCGCCCCATTGGGTGCCGAAATCCTCACGGCGCAGCGCAGGCTTATGCGGCCACGCCGCGGGCGAAGGGTGTTGACCACCGCGGTGCCGCATGACGATGGTGACGTCCATGGGTTCCGTTCCTTCGTGCGGTCCCAGGTACGTGGCCTCGTTGGCGAGCGGCCAGTGATGACGGCGGGCGGTGGTCGTGCTCATGGTCGAACTCCTTGGTGACAGGCTGGCTGAGACTGCACTTTCAAATGTTGCAGCGGGGTGTTCGTGGCGCGGGGCATTCATGCATGGTGCGGTTTTGCCGTCTCACCGTCCGCGTCAACCTGCCTCCACGGCGTGCTGTCGCGAAAGCGCTAAAATGGGCAAATGTCTTGCCCGAGAGTTCGCCCATGAGCTACCCCGCCGTTCGCATGCGCCGCATGCGCCGCGATGCTTTCTCCCGCGCGCTGATGCGCGAGAACACCTTGCTTCCCACCGACCTGATCATGGTCGCCTTCATCATCGAAGGCGAAGGCCAGCGCGAGCCGGTGCCGTCCATGCCGGGCGTGGATCGCGTGTCCATCGATGAGTTGCTAAAGCTGGCGGGCGAGTGCGTGCGTCTGGGCATTCCCGCGCTGGCGCTGTTCCCTTCGCCGGGTGCATCGGTGAAGAGCGAGGATGCACGTGAGGCGTGGAATCCTGACGCCCTGATGCAGCGCGCGACGCGCGCGCTCAAGGCGAAGTACCCGGATCTCGGCCTAATCGGTGACGTAGCGCTGGACCCGTACACCACCCACGGGCAGGACGGCCTGATCGACGAGCACGGCTACGTGATGAACGAGCCCACCATCGAAGCGCTGATCAAGATGTCGCTGGCGCAGGCGGAAGCGGGCATGGATTTCGTGGCCCCGTCCGACATGATGGACGGACGCATTGGCGCCATCCGCGATGCGCTGGAAGACGCCGGTTACATCCATACACGCATCCTTGCCTATTCGGCCAAGTACGCCTCGGCGTTCTATGGCCCGTTCCGCGACGCCGTGGGTTCCGCTGGCAACCTGGGCAAGGGCAACAAGCACACCTACCAGATGGATGTGGGCAACAGCGACGAAGCGCTGCGCGAGATCGAGCTGGACATCCACGAAGGCGCTGATGCGGTGATGGTGAAGCCGGGTATGCCTTATCTCGATGTGCTGCGTCGGGTGAAGGACGCGTTTGGCATGCCGACGTTTGTGTATCAGGTGAGTGGCGAGTACGCGATGTTGAAGGCGGCTGCGCAGAATGGCTGGCTGGACGAGAAGGCGGTGGTGTTGGAGTCGCTGACGGCGTTCAAGCGGGCGGGGGCGGATGCGATTTTGACGTATTTTGCGGTGGATGCGGCGCGGTGGTTGCGGGGCGAGTGATGCCGCTTTTTGCTTTTTTCTCCCTCTCTCCTTCGGGGGAGAGGGTTGGGGTGAGGGGTCAATCTAGCCTCATCGTTTCGATGGAACCGTCATAGCGGCGTGCGCAGCTTCTGTATCGCTTGGTTGTCGCGTTATGGCGATCTGGCTCGCCTGCCGCGGGCTTCCGAACCGCTGCCGCGGTCCGGGTCACTTTCTCTTGCTTGCCCAAGAGAAAGTAACCAAAGAGAAGGGCACCCCCACTTGGCGCTGGCCGGTGAAGCCGGCCAGTTCGTGAGGGGCGGCCGGGCTTTTCGACAGGGCTTCCTGCCCTGGCGAAAAGGGATCGGCATCCATGCCGATCCCCCTGCGGGCCTGATCGTCCACCCCTCACCGCCGCACAAGGGGGCCCGGTAGATCAAGAGCAGCGAGCTCACGGCTCGTGCAGCAATGCTGCACGTCGCGTCGATGCGGAGAGGAATTAAAAGGGGCTTCGCTACGCTTCCGCACCGGCAAGAAAAACTCGATGCGTAACGGCATGGCTTTTCTCTTCTGCTTTGGCCTTGTGCCTTAGAGCAGGAGCAACGCACCTGTCGCGATGCGATGTGCCGCGAAGCGGCACGAGCCATCAGCTTTGTGCTTTTGATTTACCGGGTCCCCGTATGAGACGGCGGGCGGGTGGAGAGAAGGCCCGTAGGGGAATCGGCATGGATGCCGATTCCTTTTCGCCGGGGCAGGAGCCCCGTCGAAAAGCCCGGAACCCGACCGCGTACCTGGAGGGCGAAGCCCGGAAGGCGCCTCATCCGGGGGGCCCTTTCTTTGGGTTACTTTTCTTTGGGCAAGCAAAGAAAAGTGACTCGGCCTCCGGTAGGAGGTCGAAAGCCCGCGGCAGGCGAGCCAGGTCGCCGTAGCGCGACAACCGAGCGATACAGAAACTGGATGACCAGCCATTCGGCTGTTGAAAAGCGCTTCCGGCCCTTGCCCCTTTTGTGGGGTGCGCCGGGATGACGGCAAAGATGAAACGTCGAGCCGAGCACCCACCCCTCACCCCAACCCTCTCCCCAAAGGGGCGAGGGAGCAGAACGGAAGCCTCCTGCGCCCCGACACGAAAAAAGACAGCCCCCTCATGCACTCCGATAAACCCCCAAATCCGCCTGTACCCCCAACCCGTGCATAAACACCGCCGGATCAAACCGCTCCTTCGCATAGCGCGCGTGCATCACCGCCTTCGCCGCTGACATATGCGACTCGTCGATCCACTCCACCACCGTCATCACATTGAACTCGCCACCAAGGTCCGGTTGAGTAAGCACCAGGTTCTGGCGGCAGCCCGGCAATTGGTCGAGCGCGCGTTGGGTCAGGTGGAGGCGTTCGAGGAAGGCGTTCCATGCGGCGACGGGGACGTTGAAACGGTCGATGCGGTAGACCGGCCTGCGATCGAAGGCGAGGGCGTGGCTCATGAGTGCTCATTCCGAGTGAAGTGCGTGTCACTCTAAGACCTCAACCAAAGTTGAGGTCAAGAGGTATCGGATGAGTCAGGTTCCCCAGCATGGCCTGCCAATGACGCTGAGCGTGGGCGAGGTGGCGCGTCGCAGTGGTGTGGCGGTGTCGACGCTGCATTTCTACGAGACGAAGGGGCTGATCCGCAGCGAGCGGACGGTAGGCAATCAGCGGCGCTATGCGCGTGCCGTGCTGCGTCGAGTCTCGTTTATTCGCGTGGCGCAGCGTGTCGGGATCTCGCTGGCGGATATCGCCTCGGCCCTCGCCACGTTGCCGGTCACAGCGGCGCCGGGGAGGGAAGATTGGGCGCGGCTCTCCGCTGCGTGGCGGGCGGAGCTGGACGAGCGCATCGCGCAGTTGAAGAAACTGCGCGACACGCTGGATGACTGCATCGGTTGCGGATGTCTGTCGATCGACCGCTGTCGTTTGCGCAATCCGAACGACAAGCTTGGTGATGATGGTGCCGGCCCGCAGCGACTGCTGGTGAAGAAATAGCGCGGCAGGCGCGAGTTACATCATTTCAGGCGTACTGCGCGACACCATTGCCGAACGACCAGTTTTCTTTGCCGGTTTCCAGCAGATTGATGAACACGTCCTGGGGCCTCAGTCCTGGCTCTTTGCTGAGCAATTCAGCCGTGCGCTGGTAGAAGGCTTTTTTCTGTTCGATGGTGCGCGTGTTGTTGCAGGCGATCTGGATGATTACCAGGTCGTCAGTGCGTGGCACGTCCAGATAGTTCGGGTCGTAGTCGAACTCTTCCGTGTCATGCTGATGCACCAGGATGAAGCGGTCGTTCTGAGGCACGTTGAATGCCTCGACCATGGCGCGATAGACGCTGTTGCGGATGGCGGCGATGTGTTGCGCGCTTTTGCCGCGGCGAAGTGAGATGCGTACGAGGGGCATGGGGACTCTCCAGCGAAGGCTCAGGGTTGGGAGACGTGGCCGACCTCGTACCACTGGCCGGCGGATAAGGCGGGGCGCGGTTCGTCCCACAGGCGGAAGCTCACGCGCGTCCACGTAGTGGGTTCGAAGGCGCTGACGGCGCCGAGTGCGCCGCGCTCGATGTCGCGTTGAAGCTGTGCGCGATGTTCCTCGCGTAAGACGTCGAGCGCGCTGTGCGGCGCTATGGCATGTATCTCGCGTGACGCAAAGCGCGCATGCCGCGCTTCGGGTGACAGATAGGCGTCCCACACCGGCCACACGCGAATGGAGGGCCAGCCGAAGGCTTTCACCATATTGGCAAAGCCGTCACTGCCCAGGAAGCGCTGCATGGCGGCGCTGTCCTTCCATACGTAGAACGGCGCATACAGGTTTTCGCTGGACGACGGCCCGCGCTCCGCATACAGGTAGCTCTTCAAGAGCAGGCCGTCGAAGTGATCCAGCATGTGGCCTTTGTCGGCGATGCGCTGGCGGATGATGGCCATGTCGTAGTCGGCTGGCAGGGTGAAGCTGTACTGCATGGCGATCATGCGCGTGCCTCCTCATCCTTCAGTTCTCGCAGCCGTGCCACCGCCGATGCGGCGACGGGCCAGCCGGCATAGAAGGCCAGATGGGTCGTGAGCGCGACGAGTTCGTCATGGCGGATGCCGTTGTCGCGCGCACGCCGCAAGTGGAACGGCAACTGTTCGGTGCGACCCAGTGCGATCAGCGCGGCGACGGTGGCAAGGCTGCGGTCGCGCGACGCCAGCGAGGGATCGCTCCATACCTCGCCGAACAGCACGCGATCGGTGAGGTCGGCAAAAGCCGGCGAGACATCGCCAAAACTTCGCTGGCCGTAGTCGGGCTGGGTGTCCATGGAAAGCCTCCTCATGCTTGACGAGGACTAGCCTAAGGCGGAGAGTATTATCCCGAAAATCGGAAAATATTGGATTGATAGTCCATTAAAGCAGGACGATTGCCATGCGGCGCATCACCTTCGATCTCGACGTACTGCGTACCTTTGTCACCGGTGTGGAAGCGGGCAGCTTCGCCAAAGCGGCGGAGCGCCTGAATCGCTCTACCTCGGCAGTGAGCGCGCAGCTGAAGAAGCTGGAGGAGCAGGCCGGCATGCCGGTGCTGCGCAAGTCCGGCCGTGGCATGGCGTTGACCGAGGCCGGTGAAACCATGCTGGCTTACGCCCGCCGGCTGCTGGAGCTCAACGACGAGGCCGCCGCGGCGCTGCATGGGGCGGATCTCGAAGGTTGGGTACGGCTCGGCCTGCCGGAGGACTTCGGCGAAAGCCTGCTCACCGAGGTGCTGGGCCGCTTCGCGCGCTCGCATCCGCGCGTGCGGGTGGAGGTGCGTATCGCGCGCAACACCGAATTGCTCGATCGTGTCGGTTCCGGTCGCCTTGATCTGGCACTGGCCTGGGATGGTGGCGTGTCGACGCCGCATGAGGAACATATGGGCAGCATGCCGCTGCGCTGGATCGGTGGTGCGGACGGCGCACCCGCATGGCCTCGCGATGACGACGAACCACTCCCGCTGGTGATGCTCGAGGCGCCGTGCATCATGCGCACCGCCGCAACCACCGCCTTGGACCGGGCCAATATTCCCTGGCGTATTGCCTTCACCAGCGCCAGCCTCGCGGGAACCTGGGCCGCAGTGGCCGCAGGACTTGGTGTGTCGTTGCGAACATCCTACGGATTGCCACCAAGCGTGCGCGCGCTGTTGCCGCGTGAGACCGCGTTGCCGCCGTTGGGCGAACTGGGACTGCGCCTGCATCGTGCGGATGCCGAGTCGTCACCGGCGGTGGACCGTCTCGCGGCGATCCTCACTCAGCAATGGCAGGAACTGCCTCTGGCAGCCTGATTCGCGACATGCATCGCTGATATCGCTGATCGGGGGCGGTTTACACAGTAGCGCCGTGGAATAATGCGAATCCCCCGAATGGAGCGTGCGAGTGGATAGCCACCATTTCCTGGAAACGGCGCTGGTTTTCCTGGTGGCCACGGTCATCGCGGTGCCGTTGACCAAGCGCTTCCGGTTGGGCTCCGTGCTCGGCTATCTGCTGGCGGGCATCGTGATCGGCCCGCAGGAGCTGGGGCTGATATCCGATACCTCGGGTGTGGCGACGATCTCTGAGTTCGGCGTGGTGCTGATGCTGTTCGTGATCGGCCTGGAGTTGTCGCCGCAACGCCTGTGGGTCATGCGTCGGCAAGTATTCGGCACGGGCCTCTTGCAGGTGCTGGCGACTAGCCTGGTTATTGGTGCGGCCGCCTACTACCTGTTCGGCTTCACGGTGAACGCAGCAGCGATCGTCGGCGGCAGCCTGGCGTTGTCATCGACGGCGTTCGGTTTGCAGATCCTCGCCGAGCGCAAAGAGGCTGGCACGGCCTATGGACGCCAGGCCTTCGCCATCCTGCTGTTCCAGGATCTCGCCGCCATTCCGTTGATCGCCGCGGTGCCCTTGCTGGCGAGTGCATCGAGCAAGCATGGCTTCGATCCGTACGCGGTACTGCGCACCGCCGCGGGCATTGTGGCGGTGATGGTCGGCGGCCGCTATCTGTTGCGCCCGGTGTTCCGTTTCGTGGCCAGAGCGGACAGCGTGGAAGTGTCCACGGCGACCGCACTGCTGGTGGTGATGGGCACGGCGTGGCTGATGGAGCAAGTCGGCGTGTCCGCGACGCTGGGTGCGTTTCTCGCTGGCGTGCTGCTGGCGGACTCGGAGTACCGGCACGAGCTGGAATCGCACCTCGAGCCGTTCAAGGGTCTGCTGCTCGGTCTGTTCTTCATCAGCGTGGGCATGTCGATGGACCTGACCCTGCTGATCGAGCGGCCGGGGCTGATTGCTTTGCTGGTGGTGGGGCTATTGCTGCTCAAGGGCGCCTTGTTGTGGCCATTGGGTCGCATCGTTGGCGGGTTGGGCAATCGCGATGCAATGCGCCTCGCCGTGCTGCTTGCCTGTGGTGGCGAATTCGCGTTCGTGGTGCTCAAGCTTGCGCGTGAGCAGAGCCTCATTACCGACAGGCAGCATGGCCTTCAGGTGCTTGCCATCACCTTGTCGATGGCGCTCACGCCGTTGATGGTGGCGGGGCTTGGGCGCGTGCTGAAGAAGTCCGAGACCAAGAAGCAAAAGCGCGAGTTCGACACCATCGTGACCGATTCGCCGCGCGTGATCATCGCCGGCTACGGCCGTATGGGGCAGATCGTGGCGCGCATGCTGCGCGCGCAGGGCATCCCATTCGTGGCGCTCGATCATTCGGTGGAGCAGATCGATCTGGTGCAGCGCTTCGGCAAGTGGAGCGAGCTTTTTTATGGCGACCCAGCACGTCCGGAACTGCTGCGTGCGGCACAGGCGGACAAGGCCGATGTGTTTGTGCTGGCCGTGGATGATCCGGAAGCCAGCCTGCGTACGGCACGTGTGGTGCGGCGCATGTACCCCGGTCTGAAGATCATTGCCCGCGCACGCAATCGCCAGCACGTGTGGCGTCTGATGGATCTCGGTGTGGAAATGCCGGTGCGCGAGACGCTGTACTCCAGCCTCAAGATGACACGCCAGACGCTGGAAGCGCTGGGCATATCACCGGAAACGGCGGCCGATCAGGTCGAGCGCTTCCGCCGCCAGGACGCCGAACTGCTCAAGCGCCAATACCTGGTTTACGACGACGATGCGCGCATCGTGCAGACCACCCGCGATGCGCTGACCGACCTGGAGCAGTTGTTCCAGGCCGACGCCTCACCCGAGGCCAAGCGCGAGCGTGAAGAGCCCACGGACGCGAAGCCCAACGACGAAGACGTAACGCGCTGAGTTCTTGCGGGTACCGGCGAGCGCGATTTCCTGCGCCCCGGAACGGCATAGGCGGCGTGGCAACTTACGTTCATCCGCAACTCATTTCGCCGCGAATGAGGAAAGATGGCGCCGCCAGAGGGTCGTGCCGCCGGGGGGCGGGCCACCTGACGGATCGGGTTTTCCCGACGTCTATTCGACTTTGCATGAGCCAGCGCGCGGCACGCCATCCCGTCGTTATCCGTTTTGGACGATTGGGCGACACCATCTTGTTGCAACCGCTGTTGCACAAGCTCAGGCATCGCTATGGCGGTGCCTGCCGCCTGGTGTCGCTGGGCGACTGTTCGCGCGTGCTGTACGAGGGCAACGAGGACGTTGCCGAAGTGCGCCATTTCGATAGCCAGTACGGCGCCCTGTGGCTCAATCCGCAGCGCCTGCGTACGGCGCTGTCGCTGCGCGAGCTACGTGAGTCGCCGTTCTACATTTGCGAACCTGATGTGCGCACGCGCACCAAGGTGCGCCCCATGCTGGCGCTGGCGGGCATTCCGGCCGAGCACTGCGTGTTTATCGAAGACACGCCGCTGTACGAGGCCGAGCACTGGGTGGATTGGTTGATGCGTTTCGCCGACGAAACGCCGCTGGCGTTCCGCGATGCGCTCTGTCCGGACCGCGCATGGCCTTGCGCGCCGCACCTGGAGCCGACCGCTGCGGAGTTGGACGAGGCAGGGCAATGGCTCGCCCATCACGATATGTATGGGCGCCCGCTGGTGCTGCTGCAGCCGTCGAACAAGCGCACCATGCGCTGGAATGGCGTGCGCAAGCGCGAGGACGACGACAAGTCTTGGCCGGTGGAGCGTTGGGCCGCGCTTTGCACGGCGATCCTCGACCATATGCCTGAGGCGCGCGTGGTGTTGTGCGGCTCGGCGGCGGAGGCGGCCTATCTCGCCACCATCGGCAAGGCGGCGGGACACGCCAACGTCATCACGCCGCGCGAGGGCCTGCCCTTGGGCCAGTTGCGCGCGCTGCTGCATATTGCCCACAGCATGGTGTCGGTCGACACGGGGCCGGCGCATTTGGCGGCCGCCGTGGGTTGTCCGTTGGTCGTGCTGTTCGGCAATCGCTGGCCGTCGATGTGGACGCCGCGTAGCGCTACCGGCAGCGCAGTGCATGCCATCGGTGGCCTGCCGGACGTGCCGCGTATCGATCACATCGGGCTGGATGAAGTGGCGCAGGCGTGGCGCCAGTTGCCGCCCCGTCCCGCTCCCATGGCTCGTCGCCCACCGCAGCAAGCGCTGCGGGCTTAGAGCCCTGGGACGTTAGTCCGAGGGCTGAGCGGGCTGTCGCAACATCTGCCGTACGCTGGGAATGCTTCCCGTGCTTCGCGCGGCCAGTTCGTGGGCGATGTCGATATAGCCGATCGCGCGTGCCACATCTGCGGCGGTGCGTCCGAAGGCATCTTCGGCTTGGCGATCCGCGCCGCGTGCCAGCAACACGCGAGCCGGTGCGAGCAGCGCGTGCATCGCGCACGCATGCAATGCGGTGACGCCGCGCTGGTCGGCGTGTTCGAGCACTGCGCCGGCATCCAGCAGCACCGGCACCAGCGCACCGATGTGGGTGGGGTCGCATTCACTACCCGGGCGCAGGTGCGCACCCAGCAGGAGCAGCAGCGGTGTCTTGCCTTCCTTGTCGGCGAGGCTGACGTTGGCGTCGCGCTTGAGCAGGGCATCGAACAGGCGTCGTGCACGCAGGCTGTCGTTGTGATCGAAGCCGTACTGCGCGGCGGCATGCAGCGCACCGTGTCCGCGCGCATCGACCGCATTCACGTCGGCACCGCCGTCGAGCAGTTGCTCGGCGATTTCGGGATAACCCATGGCGGCGGCGATCATCAGTGCGGTGGCGTCGCCGGGCAGGCGCTGGTCGATGGCGGCGTTGTTCTGCAGCAACAGGGCGACGAGCGATTCGCGGCGTGCGCTCACGGCGGCGGCCAGCGGCGTCATGCCATTGGTGGCGGCGAGCGCGGCATCGGCGCCCTTGTCCAGCAACAGCGCAGCGACCTCGCGCTGGCCCGCACCGCAGGCATGCAGCAGTGCGGTGGCGCCCTGGCGATCCTGCGTGTCGACGGCAAAGCCGAGCTCCAGCATGCGTTCCACCGCGGCGAGCGCGCCGGTTTTGGCGGCAGACGGCAAGTCTTCGGCGCGCAGCGGACGTGAGGGCCGTGCCCAGTCGCCCCAGTTCAGCCAGCGCTCGACGGCTTCATGCTCCAGCGAGAGGCCGAGCGGCGTCTCGCCATTGACGTCAATAGCTTCCGGGTCAGCGCCATGCGCAACCAATGAACGCACCAGCGGCAGTGCGCGTTCGCCATGTTCCAGGGCAGCGAACAACGGCGTGCGGCCGCTGATGTCGCGCGTGTTCGGGTCGCAGCCGCGAGTCAGCAGCGCTTGCAGCAGCGTTGCGTGACCGTACGTGGCGGCCAGGTGTACCGGCGTGCGCTCGCGTGCATCGGCGCCGAACGGGTCGGCACCACGATCGAGCATCACCAGCGGCAGCGCCGCACCTTGTGCGCTGTCTTCCAGCTTCAGCAAGGCCTGCGCCAGAAGACCGGTGCCGGCTGGCGTTGCGCCGGCGTGTAGCAGGTCATCGACGGCTTCGGTGGCGGCCGGCAGTAGCTGCAGCAGAGCGTCGAACAGGCGGCGACCCAGCGGCGGCAGGGATGGCTCCACGCCTTCTACGGTTTCGGCGTCGTCGACCAACTGGGGCTGCAGTCGCGCTTCGGGATCGAGCGCGTGGTCCAGCAGCCAGCGGCGTCCGGCGCTCTGTCCCGGTCCGGCCAGATCCAGGTATAGCTGGGCCAGATGCGATTGCGGCCAGTCGCGCACACGATGGGTAAAGGTGGACACCACAGCCCAGTGGCCGAAGCGCAGCGCATCGAGCAGATGGGCGGGTGTGTCCGCGCCTTCAGGCATGGCATCCATGCTGAGGCTGGCGGGCAGCGGGGTTTCCGGATCGAGCAGCGCGACCAGATCCCAACGACCAGCGGCGGCAGCGTAGTCGAGCGCGCTGCGGCCATTGCTGCCGGGGGTCTTGGGCTCTGCACCGAGCGAGAGCAGGGCGCGCACCACTTCCGCGTGGGCCTGCGGCGACTGGCAGGCCAGGGTGAGCGCATCGCGGCCATGGCTGTCGCGCGCACGGGCATCCGGTTGTGCTTCGGCCAGCAGCTTCACGATGCCGACGGCACCGGCGCGAGCGGCTTCCATCAGTGCTGTGCTGCCGTGGCGATCGGTGAGATTCACGTCTGCACCGGCCGCACGCAGCGCGCGGGCAATCTGTTCATGGCCTTCGGCCGCGGCGGCCATCAGCGCGCTACGGTGACGTGCATCCACGGCGTTGATAGCGGCGCGATGCTTGAGCAACAACTTCACGCCTTCCACGTCGTCGTCCGGCACGCCGGCGGCGGCGACCAGGGCGGGTTCGCCGTCGGCAGGCGTGGGTTTGGCGCTGCGCTCAAGCAGGAATTTCGCCACCGACCAGTTGGCCGCGCGGCAGGCAACGGCCAATGGGCTCAGGCCAGTCTTGTTGAGCGCGTTGATCGATGCACCTGCATCCAGCAGCATCGCCGCCACGATGGGTTCACCACTGAGCACCGCGCCGTGCAGCGGGGTATTGCCCTCGGCATCGGTGGCGAGGGCGCTGGCGCCGTTAGCCAACAGGGTCATCACCGCTTCGGCGCGGCCGTGCCAGCTGTCGCGGGTGGCGGCGAGTAGCGGCGAGAGACCACCGCTGGCGCGATTCACGTCCGCGCCCTTGGCGATCAGCGCGCGTAGCAGGCGCGTGTCGGGCAGCAGGGCAGCGAGCATCAGCACCGGACGCTGGTCGCGGTCACCTTGCACAGGCGAGGTGTTCGGATCGGCGCCGGCTTCTACCAGCGCGAGCGCGCGCTCGATGTCGCCATCGCGCGTGGCGGCCAGCAGGGCGTGTGCTTGCTCAGGCGTGCCGGCGGTGCGCTCCTGTTCGCTGAGCTGGGGTGCCGGCTTGGGTGCGGGGGCCGCTGCGGGCGCATCGACCAGGCCGCCAGCGGGCTGCCGCAGTGGGCGGCGGCTCTCACACAACAGTGCACGCAGTGTGCGGTTAGCGATGATCAGACAGCCCAGTGGCATCAGTACCACGCCGTAGAGCACCAAGGCCGCCGTGCGCAGTTCGGAAGGCAGCACGCCATAGAGGCCAGTCAGTGCAATGGCGACGAAGGCCAGCACCAGCAGCGACAGCGCGGCGGGCAGAAAGTGAGTGAAGAAGCGCTCTTCGCGCGACAGGTGGCGTCCGAACGCGAGGCTGCGTGCGGTGGCGGTGAAGATCCACGAGCCATCACTCTGCGCCGGATAGGCGTCATCCCACACGTAAACCAGGCCGAAGGCCGGCCATACGCGCCACAACGCGCCCAGCGCGATCACCAGCGCACCAGCCAGCAGCAGCGCCGCGCTTAGGCTGGGCGACTGGTTGAGCTTGAGCATCGGCCACGCCACCAGCAGGAACACCAGCACCACGTAACTGGTGAACATCACCAGATGGGCGGCGCCTCGGCGTAGCACGGTGCGGCCAAAACGCGGTTCCGGATCAAAGCCGATCGCATGGCACACCGCCGCCATGGTCAGCGCATTGGCGGCCAGCAGCGGTATCAGCGCGAGCGGATGGGCGCCCAGCGCCGCGATGGCGGTGACGACCAGTCCGGGAATGAACCAGGCAAGGGCTTGTAGAAACGGAGGCGAGCGACGCGTTTTTGAATAGGCCATGGGCGCGGAGTATAGGAATCGTGACAGTGCCAGACGGTAATCCCGTGTTAACGGCGCCAGATGCGATCAACTTCAGTGATCGTGTTCAGTGATCGCGCTGCGGATCGTGCGGCGCACTCTTGTAAGCGAGATGGTTGGCCGTCGCCAGCGCTTCGTTGGGTGGTAGCTGCAGATGCCAGCCCTGCTCCTGGATGTGCTGGAGCACTTCCCTGGCATCCTGCTGAGGCAGCTTGCGCTCGCCGGACAGTTCAACCTCAAGCACAAAGCGCAGGTCGCCGAGCATCAGGGACAGCGACTCGGGGATGCATTCGAAGTCGTCGCGGCGACCAAGCCATAAATAGGTATCGGGCTTGCGCTGGCTGGCGTAGACAAAACAGTGCATGGCGGCACCCGTCGGCAATAGATGAAGAGGGGCGCACCCGCAGGCGCGGTCTGTAAGCCTAACAGCCCCGTCTAGCCACGTCCCCTCCTTTCACTGTTACATCCAGTTTCCACCATACGTTTGCGTTTGCGAGACAGGGGATGGCGGCATCTTCGTTAATCGCCCACGAACGGTGGATATGAAGCGCCAATTCGTCGGGAACTTTGCTGCGACCGCACTTGCAAGCCCTGCGATGAGCCGGCAAAGTTCCGGCCAGGGGTCTCAAACGCGCGTATGAAAATCAGGCGACGACGTCAAGCCCCCGCTACTACCCGAAGCCAGATCAACGATAAGCAGGAGCATTGCTGATGCAGATGTCATTCCGTCAACTTTCACGTGCGGGCCGTCCGCTTACGCTCGCTGCGCTGAGCCTGGCGATCCTTGGGTCGCTTGCTGCGCCGCAGCGCGCCCACGCCAGTGCGTTCCAGCTGCACGAAGACAGCGCGGCCGCCATGGGCCGTGCCTACGCCGGTTCCGCTACCGCGGGTGGCGACGCCTCGGTCGTGGCCAACAACCCGGCTGCGATGAGCGACCTGAAGGGCACCTACTTCCAGGCCGACGTTACCGCCATCAACTTTGGCACCTCTTTCAGCGGCACCGCGCACGACGCGCTGGGTCGCCCGATCAACGGCAACGGTGGCGGCGATGCCGGCACCACCATGCCGGTCCCGGCCTTCTTCTTCGCCACCCAGCTTGGCGACAAGTGGCACGTGGGTGCGGCCTTTACGGTGCCGTTCGGCTTCCAGACCGAGTACGACAACAACTGGATCGGCCGCTACAACGCCATCAAGTCCAAGTTCGAATCGCTCGACGGCACCCTGTCGGTGTCCTATGACGTGAGCGACAACTTCGCCATCGGCGTGAGCGGCATCGCGCAGAAGACCTCGGCAGAGCTGACCTCGGCCATCAACTACAACGCCGTTGGCCTGGGCCTGGTGAATCAGGCAGTGCAGGGCGGCGCGATTCCGCCGGCCACCGGTGCTGCGCTTGCTCAGCAGGTCAACACCATCGTGCCGCCGGGTTCGGACGGCATCGCCCGCATCAAGGGTGACGACTGGGCCTACGGCTACCAGATCGGCATGCTGTGGAAGATCACGCCGAACGACAAGTTCGCGCTCGACTACCGCTCCAAGATCTCGCATCGCCTGGAAGGCACCGCCAATTTCACCGTGCCCTCCAACGTGCAGGCACTGCTGAGCAACCCGACCGTGGCAGCTCTGCTGGCCGGTGCGGGCGGCACGCCGTTCACCCACACCGAAGGCACCGCGCCGTTCACCACGCCGGCCGTGGCGACCGCCAGCTATTGGCACCAGGAAGAGAAGTTCGGCCTGGGCGCCGACGTGGCCTGGACCAAGTGGGATTCCTTCAAGGACCTCAACGTGTACTACGCCAACCCGGCGCAGCCCACCACGTCTGAAGCGTTCAACTGGAAGAACAGCTGGTACATCGCGATCGGTGGCGAGTACTACGCCAACGACAAGCTGACCCTGCGCGCCGGTCTCGCCCTCGACACCACGCCGACCCAGACGTCCACTCGCGATCCGCGCGTGCCCGATGGTACCCGTCAGCTCGTGTCCTTCGGCGCCGGCTACAAGATCAACGAGAAGTTCGTGATCAACGCGTCGTATGCGCATATCTTCGTCAACAGCGCGCGTATCAATGCCGCCAGCTCCACCGGCGACGTGATCACTGGCAGCTCGGACGACTACGGCAACCTGCTCAGCCTGTCGGCTCAGTACAAGTTCTAATCGCGGACTCTCGCGAAACGAACCGATACAAAAAAACCTCCCCGCGTGAGCGGGGAGGTTTTTTTATGGGTTAGCCCTGTGATGCGATGACAGCGTTCTTTGCACGGAGCGCGTCGGGCCGTGCTTAGCCCACGCGCATCAGCAGCTTCAGCATCCGCTTGAACTGCGCACCATACGGTGGATTGAGCATGCCGGTGCCATTGAGCCGCGCTTGGCGGAACACGGGCTTCATGTGCGAGAACGTGCGAAAGCCCGCTTCGCCATGATAACCGCCGATACCCGAGGGGCCGACGCCGCCGAAGGGTAGGCCGTGTTGGGCGATGTGATACAGCGTGTCGTTCACGGTGACACCACCGGCGTGCGTGCGCGCAAGCACATGGTCGATGGTCGAGCGGCTTTCCTCGAACAGATACAGCGCAAGCGGTTGCGGATGAGCAGCGACGTAGCTGACCGCATCATCCACCGAGTCGTACGGCATCACGGGCAGTAACGGGCCGAAGATCTCGTCCTGCATGACGGCCATGGTGTCGTTCACCTCGGTCAACATGACCGGCGCGAACAAGCGCTTGGCAGAGATGTCGTGGGCATCACTCATCGGTTCGATGCGCGCGCCGGCCTTGACGGCACCGTCGCGCAAGGTGCTGAGCCGCTCGTACTGCCGATCGGAAACGATGGAGGCGTATTGCTGTTGCAGCCCGAGGTTGGGATAGAGCTTGCCGACCGTTTTACGCACGGCGGCCACGAAATCGCCCATGCGTTCGCGCGGCACCAGCACGTAGTCGGGGGCGATGCAGGTCTGTCCTGCGTTCACCAGCTTGCCGAACACAATGCGTTCCACCGCATGCTCAAAGCGTGCGCCGGGGCCGATGATGGCTGGCGACTTGCCGCCCAATTCGAGCGTCACCGGAGTGAGGTTGCTGGCTGCCGCGCGCATCACGTGATGGCCGACG
The DNA here is from genome assembly GCF_002878475.1 of Dyella sp. AD56. Lineage (NCBI taxonomy): Bacteria > Pseudomonadati > Pseudomonadota > Gammaproteobacteria > Lysobacterales > Rhodanobacteraceae > Dyella > Dyella sp. AD56. Next base: position 61,716 of record NZ_NRDP01000016.1, on the reverse strand, counting down.
GCGGTGGAACCGGTGAACAGCAGATGGTCAAACGGAAGCGCGGAGAAGGCCTGGGCGACATCGGCGTCACCCGTGACCACGACCACTTCATCCGCCCCGAAATAGCGAGCAACCTGCTCGGCGAAGAGCGCCGAGAAGCGTGGCGTGTACTCGCTCATCTTCAGCATCACGCGGTTACCCGCGGTGAGTGCGTCGATCAACGGGCCCACGGCAAGGAAGATCGGGTAGTTCCACGGCACGATGATGCCTACGATGCCGCGTGGTTGCGGCATCAACGTGGTGCGCGCCGGCAGGAACACCAGGTTGGCGAGCTTGCCCCGCGCGCGCATCCAGCGCCGGCCGTTCTTCAGCGAATGACGGAGATTGGAGAGGCTGGGGTAGAGCTCCAGCAGCTCGGTCTCTTCCTTCGGCCGGTGGCCGAAGTCATCGTTGATGGCTTGCGCGAACGCATCCCGCTGCTCGTTGAGCATTCGCTCCAGCGTGCGCAGGCGCGTTGCGCGGACGTCCCACGGCGGCATGGGGTCGCGCGCCTGGGCTTCACGCAGGCGCAGGAGGATCGAGTGCAACGAGGGCTGGGGTTTTTCCATGGTCAGAACTTCGCGCGTAGTTCCAGGCCCCACATGCGGGGCGGAGTGATGGTGGCGAACGGCGTGCCGAACACGGATGCACTGATGTTGTTCACGCCGGTCACGTAACGCTTGTTGAAGACATTGGTGCCGTACAACGCCACGCCCCAGCGGTCACCCGGCGCGTGCCAATCAATGCGGGCATCCGTGCGCTGTTCGCTGCTGCCGATCTTGAAGTTCGGGCTCACGTTGCACTGGCCCTGAAACTGCGAGTCGGCATTGCAGCGCGTCGCACCACGATAGGCCTGTGACAGGTCGAATTCCAGGTCGCCATTGGCAATGCCGTGCACAGTGTAGGACAGCGAGAGCGCGCCGGAGAAGTATGGAGCACCCGTCGGTTGGCCGGTGAGATCCGTGCCATCCGGCGCGACGGCCTTGCGATAGGTGGAGTCGATGTAGGCACCCATGAAATTGGCGCGGAAGCCGTCGATGGGTTGCCACTGCGCTTCAAGCTCCAGGCCCTTCGCCTCTTGGTCGCTGCTGTTCACCACGTAGATCGGCAGGCCGGTAGCGGGGCTGTTCGGGTCCAGCGCCAGCGACTGCATGTTGTTGTAGCGGTAGTAGTACACCGAGGCGTTGAGCAGCAGGTTCTGGTCCGGGAACAGGCTCTTGATGCCGCCCTCGTAGTTGATCACCTTCTCCGGCTGGAACGTCGAGCCTACCTGCACGCTGTTGTAGCCGCCGGCCTTGTAGCCCTTGGTAATGGAGAAGTAGCCCATCACGTCCGGCGTGAACTTGTAGCTGGCGACCACGCGTGGGCTCCAGTTGTTCCAGGTGTTGCTGGCGTAGACGGGCATGCCGACCGCGCTGGTGAAGATCACATTGTTGCTGAAAGCGGCCAACGCAGCCTGCGCTTGCGGCGGCAGCATCTGCACGATGCCCAGCCCTTCCAGGCCGGCGATGGTGGCGTCGAGCTGCGGCGCGCTACGCGGCATGTTGTACCAGCTGAATTCCTTCTCATCGCGCGTGTAGCGCAAGCCGGTGGTGACGTCGAACTTGTCGCTGACGTGCCAGATCACGTCGCCGAACGCGGCGTACGCCTTGAAGTTGCCGTCGTTGCTGATGGATTCCTTCCACGGGTCGCCCAGTAGCGTGAACGGCAAGCCGAACGAGGCCAGTGCGTTGCTGATGTCGGTGAGCGGCGTGCCCACGCCCAGCACGTTCTGCGCGAGTGTGTCGAGGCTGTTGGTGTTGATATCGGTTTCGCTGGTCTGGCGTGCCTGTTCCTGGTAGTAGCTCGCGCCAGCGACCCAGTCCATCAGGTCGTTGTTGCCCGACAGCTTGAACTCCTGATACCAGCTGTTGTTGTGCTCGATGTTGGCGGTGGCGAGATAGGTGACGACATGATTGGTGCCGTCATAGTCACCCTTGTTGTAGGTGTCGAAGCCGCGCCACGCCGTGGTGGAGACGAAATCACCCCAGCTGAAGGAGTGGTCGATCTGCAGTGTCCCGCCGTCGAAGCGACGTGACTCGCGCGCGCCGATGGTGTCGTTGTAGAGAGGCGCGTGCAGCGGGTTGAGATAGGTGCTGGGATCGGGCGGGAACGGCGCGCGTTCGTTGGTGTCGTTGGAAAGCGGTATCAGGCCGATCGCGGGTGCGGGCGGCTGGTCGAGCTTCTCATGGTCCCACGACAGCAGTACGCGCGTGTTGTCGGTGACGTTCCAGCGGAACACCGCGCGCGTGCCCCACTCGTTGTCCTCGCCATAGCGCTTACCGGTGGCGGCGTCCTTGATCCAGCCGTCGCTCTGGTTGTCCAGCACGCTCAGGCGCAGCGCCATGTCCTTGTTGATGGGTATGTTCACCAACGCATCGGCGTACTTGCGGCCATTGTTGCCGAAGCGCACACGTGCGCTGCCCTCGAACTTGTCGGTGGGCTCGTTGGTGACGATGGAGATCGCGCCCGCCGCTGCATTGCGGCCGAACAACGTGCCCTGTGGCCCCTTCAATACTTCGATACGCGCGATGTCGTTGAAGGCGAGCAGCGAGCCACCGGAGCGCGCGGCATATACGCCGTTGATGTAGATGCCGACGGCCGACTCGGTGCCGATGCCGAAGTTGCTGGTCGAGATGCCGCGTAGCTCATAGGTGGGCTGCGTCGGCTGGCTGGCATCGATCACCAGGCCGGGTACGAAGATGTCCATCTTGCTGAGATCCGTCGCCGCCAGCGTGTCGATCTGCTTGGCGGTGACGATCTGCACCGGAATCGGCACCGACTGCACTTCCTGCGTACGGCTCTGCGCGGTCACGGTGACGTTGCCGAGCAGCTTGGCCTTCTCGGGGTCTGCGGCGGTGCTACCGCCCTGCTGCGAACTGCTGGTGCCTTGCTGTGGCGCAGGCGAGGCATCGTCACTGGCCCAGCCGTCGGCGGGCAGTGCACCGAGCACTAGAGTGCTGCCGAGCAGCAGGCGATGCAGGCAGGCGGACAACGGACGCGGACGGGTATTCATCAGCAGTTTCTCCCCTCGAATGAAAAGGCCGCGGCCCGAGGGCCGCGGCGTGCTGCTCCATTAATGAATCGCGACGCAGCCCCCCGACTGCGCCGCAATCCATGCCTTGATCAGTGCCACGCCTTCGCGGTGCACCGTGCTTCGGCCCAGTTCCGGCATCATCGTGCCCGGGTCGGTCGAGCCCATCCGGAACGGCAGGATGGAATCGTCCGGCAAGCCGGGCACGATATCGAACAAGTGATCGCCCGTACCGCGTCCCGCGGCGACCGGCGGCTTGCAGATGCCGAGATGGCGGTCCTCGAGCACGCTCACGTCCAAGGTCAGGCCAGTGGTGTTAGCTGCGCCCTTGGGGTTGTGGCAGTGCCCGCAGTTGATGTCGAGATAAGCGCGTGCGCGTGCATCGAGCGAGGCGTGTTCGTCCGCCCAGTTCGCATTGCGCGGCGCGTCGGCTGGTGCCGGCGCGCCGGTGAGGTAACCCACTTTCATCAGGTGAGCCAGTTCGTTTTCGTCACCCGTCGCGTAGCGATAGTCGCGGTTGAGGTGGCGTGCCTTCGGTCCGATTGGGTGGATCTTGCGCGTGACCCAGTCTTGCGCATGGCAGCTTGAGCACTGGCTTTCGTCGGGCACCACGTAGTTGAAGTCTTCGCGAGCCGCCTTGTCGTCCACCAGGGTCAGTGGAATCACTGCGCCGGTGCGTGCAAGCAGGGCGTCGCTCTGGTCGTCCTTCCATACATAGGGAATCGCCGCCCAGCCTGCTTCGCGACGCACCAGGATGCGCGTCTCGATCAAGTGCACATGGGCCAGGTCGAGTCCTTCCCCGGCGAAATCCTTTGACGCGTCATACGTGCGAGCCACATCGCTGAACTTGCCGTCCGCCGTGCGCGGGTAATAGAAGGTCTTGCTGATGACGGTGCCGACGGGGAAATCGAAGGTGTCGGTCGGGTCATACTTGGCCGACACGCCCGAGGGCATCCAGATCGTGCGCAACTTGTGCGCGTAATCGGTGAACAGCGGCGTGTTGAGATCGTAGGGCACCACGCCCTGATTGAGCACGAGCTTGCCATCGCGTACTTCCACGACATGCCAGTCGCTGAGCCTCGGCGGGCGACCATCCGCTTGGAAGGCCACCGGGTCCAGCCCCCGGTGGCAGGCAGCCACGAGCATCAATGCCAGCGCCAGGCCGGCACGCACGAACCACTTCGTCATCGTTGACTACCTCAGGCCTTCGGTTCCGGATCAAGAACGACCGGCGGCAGCTTGGGTAGCGTGCACTGGTAGGGCTTGGTGTCGGTGCTGGGATTCTTGTAGTCGTGCGGGCCGTCGGCGTTGATCACGCCGATGTCGCCGTTCTGGATGCAGAAGCGATCCGACGCGGGCGGCATGCCGTCGACGAGAGTCTTCTCGTCCACATAGCCGTCCCAAAGGATGTCGGGGAACTTGCCGTTGATGCCGAACACCGCTGTCTTGAGCGTCTTCAGCTTGAGGCCGTCCGGCGAATCGCCGCCGCCCTTGAAGCGGTTGTCGTAGATGAAGATGCCCTTGGGGTACGGGTTGTAGTCGGCCGCGACACCCTTGGTGTTGTAGTAGTTGGTGGAGAAGTAGCTGGAGATGATGACGTTCGTCGTCTGGTTGTCGGCGATGTCGTTATCGAAGATCTCCACCTTGTCGTTGGAGTTCACCACCACACCCGCACCGCGCGGCACGCTGGCCACGGCCGCGCCCTTGGCGGCGAAGTTATCGGTGTTGTTGGCGTACACCTTGTTCTTGAACACGCGCGTGCTGTGGCCCGCCTGCGAGAGGTTGGGCATGTTGAACACCAGGATGCCGCCGGTATTGTTGGTGGCGATGTTGTCGTACACGTCGGCGTTCACCGAGTTCTCGATCTCGATGCCGGCTACGTTGTATTCGGCTCGGTTGCGGCGCACCACGATGGTGTTGGACTGGCCGACGTAGATACCGGCGTCGGAGGCGCCGATTACGACGGAATCTTCCACCAGCACGTTCTGCGTCTTCACCGGATACAGGCCGTAGGCGCCGTTGGTGGTCTTGGGGCCACCCGTCCACTCCACGCGTACGCCGCGGATGGTGATGTTCTTGCCCTGGTTGATCTTGAGCGCGTCGCCCTTGGTGTCTTCCAGCGCGAGGTTCTCAATGGTGAAGTCGTTCGCATTCACCAGCAGGCCTTCGGGGCCGACCACCTGACCCTTGAACGACAGCACGGTTTTGTCCATGCCGGCGCCCTTGATGGTGACGCCATCGGTACGCAGGCTCAGGCCACGCGTGAGGTGATAGTGGCCGGCAGGAATATCGATGACGCTGCCAGGCTTGGCGTCCAGCAACTGTTCCTGCAGCTTGGACTCGAACGAGGCGTCGGTGCTGCTCTGTGCCGCCTGTTCTTCGTGATGGCAGGCCGACAGGGCCAACGGCAGGGCGAGAAACAATAGGATCTTGCGCATGGTCGCTTTCCTCCCCAGGAGCGGCTGGCTGCGTGACGTGACACTGTCCCGGAAACTGCAGTGCACAAGGGAGGGCAGAACGGACGGCTAAGGGGGGCAAAGCGGCCAGTGTGACGATCGTTTAAATAACGTGACAGGTACTGAGTGCACGGAATCGGGGATATATCCGTTGATGGAACAAATCGCGTGTAGTCTGCGAAACCTAGTCGCAAGAAAACCTAAACGTAAAAACCGTGTAATTGCTGCGCATAAGTTTCACGAAAGTGAGTGGCGCAGATACTAAGCCTTGTATCAGGGAAGATTTCAGGTCGGGTGTGTCACCCGGCGTAGCACCGGACGCGTTGACCTCGTTCCATGTTTTTCCATCTTGGTGTTGCGTGAATATATCCAGCGTCAGTGCTGCACAAACGTCCCTGTCGCGCAGGGGTATTTACCGGATCCTGGTGTGTCGGCCGAACCATCGGCTCGGCAACACCATCTTGTTGACGCCGCTCATCCAGGAATTGGAACGGCTGTATGTCGGCGCGGAAATAGACATCCTTTCGGAAGGCGGCCTCGCAGAAGAGGTGTTCTCCACCTTCTTCAGCGTCAAGAACGTCTACTGCTTGCCCAAGCGCGGGTTTAAGCATCCGTTCGCGTTTCTGGCGATGTTGTTCGGCATCCGCAAGACGCAGTACGACCTGATCATCGATCCTTGCCTGGGCTCAGGCTTCAGCCGTGCGATGACACGCTACCTGCGCGGTCGCTACACGCTCGGTTTTAGCGATGACGCGAAGGGTTCGGGCCTGTCGCATCCCGTGCCGACTGCCGTGGCCGGCGACCATATGGCCCAGCGCCCCATCAACCTGCTGCGTTGGGCGCGGGCGCATTACTCGGGCGTGGTGGACGACACCAGTCACTATCCCTCGCTCGATATCCGGCTGACGGACGACGAGCGTGCGCTTGGCCGTTCGGTGGTGAACCAGTTGCTGCACGAAGCGCAGCAGGACGCCTCCCGTCCGGTCATCGGCATCTTCGCCAATGCCACGGGTGCCAAGCGCTACTCCGAATCCTGGTGGGCCGAATTCATCACGGCGTTCAAGGAGATGAACCCGCAGGCGAACTTGCTCGAGCTGATTCCGATGCATGGGCACTCCATGCTTGGGGAGGCCTGGACGGGCTATTACTCCTCCGACATCCGTCGCATGGGCGCGGTGATGGCCAACATGGACCTGATGATCACTGCAGACTGCGGCGTGATGCACCTTGCCGTGGCGTCCAAAGTGCCCACCGTCGGCATGTTCTGCGTGACCGATGCCTCGGTGTACGCGCCTTACGGCATGGGTAGCTGCCCTCTGCTGACGCACGGTATGTCCGCCCGTGAGGCGGCAGTGCAGGTGGTACGTGCTTTTCCGACGCTGCTGAAGGAAGGCGGCGTTTCTGGCGGTGCAACTGCCAGTCTTTCGTTGAACTGGGACGACGTGGGCGGGCATCAAGGTAATCTAGGCCACCTTAGCCTGTCCCATTGATGGGGTTTTACCGTGGATGATGCTGCGCGACGCTCCGGGTCGGTGACCCGGTGGCGTGACGAATTGCACGAGCCGATGGAGCGGTGGTTTCTGATGCTCGCGGCGTTGGTATTGCTGGCGGCGGGCATCGGTATGCGTACCCCCACGCCCTCCGACGAGCCGCGCTTCGCGCTGGTCGCCCATCAGATGGCGGCATCCGGCAACTGGCTGATTCCCCATCGCGGTGCGGATTGGTACTCGGATAAGCCACCCCTGTTCATGGCGGCGCAGGCCGCATCGCATGCACTGACGGGGGATTGGCGCATCGCCTTCCTGTTGCCGTCGCTGCTGGCCTCGCTGGGCACCTTGTGGCTGATCTACGACCTCGGGCGGCGGCTATGGGGGCATCGGGCCGGGCTGTGGGCGGCGCTGGCGCTGCTGTGCACCGTGCAGTTCGTCTTCCAGGCGAAACGCGGCCAGATCGACCCCACCGTCACGTTCTTTGTCACTGCGGCGAACGTCGGCATCCTGCGGCATGCGCTGTTAGGGCCGGATCGCCGTGCGCTGTGGCTTGGCTGTTTCGCAGCAGGGTTGGGCGTCATCACCAAGGGCGTGGGCGTGCTGGCCTTCCTGATGGTGGTGCCGTGGTGGTTCGCACGGAAATACCGCTGGCAAGGGTTGGCTCCCGCCGACGGCGGTATCGCGGTATGGCTCGGTGGTGCGCTGGCCTTCGTCGCCGCGCTGGCGCTTTGGCTGGTGCCACTGGCGATCTACGTGCATACGCATGACAGCGCCGCCGCGCGTGCCTACGTCAACGACATCTTCGTGAACCAGACGGTGCACCGTTACGTGCATCCGTGGAACAGCTTCCAGCCACCGTGGTTCTATATCGAAGTGATCTTCACCTCGTGGTTGCCCCTGAGTCTTGCCTTGCCGGGACTATTGCCAGCATGGCGACAGGCGCTGCGCGAGCGCGACGCTCGCGTGCTGCTGCCGCTGGCTTGGGCGGTGCTGGTGATCGTCTTTTTCAGTCTCACGCGCGCCAAGCGTGATGTGTACATCATGCCGGCGCTGCCGCTGCTCGCACTTTGCGCGGGGCCGTGGCTGAGCAGCATTCTGGAAAAGCGCTGGGCGCAATGGCTGGCCATCGGCTTTGTGCTCCTGCTGGCGTTGCCGCTGGTGGTGCTGGGCGCGCAGGCGCTGGTGCATCCCTCGGCGTGGATGCAGCGCTTCGCTGCGGGGCGTCAGCTCGGGGCGAATGCATCGTCGTTGTGGCTTGCGTTCCTGGTGATGGGTGTGTGGATGCTGGCGTGCGCGGCGTTGTTCCGGCTGCGTCGTGCCGGCATCGCCGTGCTGGCCGGCATGGCGGGCGTCTGGATGGTCTGGGGGCTGTGGGTCGCGCCGCTGTTGGCGCGCGCCAGTTCGCAGGAGCCGCTGGTGCGACGCGTGGAGCAGGTGGTCGGGCCGAACGCGAAGCTGGCGTTGGTGGCATGGAAAGAAGAACTGCCACTGGCCTTCCATCGCAAGGTGGCCGATTTCGGCTTCGTCACGCCGTGGCATGAGCAGTTGGCAGATTCGATCCGCTGGCAGGAGCAGTCGCCTTCCGACCGCTGGGTGCTTGTCCTATCGGACATCATGGCGCCTTGTGTCGACCCGGCGAAGACGCTGGACATGGGTGTGACCAGCGGCCGCGACTGGCGGCTATACCGGCTGGATGCGGTCGCGCCGGCTTGTCGCGGCGGCGTGGTGCCTGCGGGCGATGTGGATGATTGGGGCGGCATCGACCGGGGCCGCTGACCATCGCCGTCATCCAGCGGCTCGCTTTTCCGTTCTCCGTAACCAGTGCACCTTGCGTCCTTTCGAGTTTCCAGTGTGACGACATCGACCTCCAGCTCTGTTTCGCCATCCACGCCGCTCCGTCGCCTGCAGGCTTCGGTGATGGCTATGCCGTGGCTATGGTGCTGGCTGGTGGCCGCGCTTATCGCCATCTTTCAGCACGGCCCGATGCCGATGTATTCCACACGCACGTTGTCGGTGGCGTGGGAAATGTGGCTGCGGCAGAGCTTCCTGGTGCCTTACCTCAACGGTTTGCCGTACAGCGACAAGCCGCCGTTGCTGCTGTGGCTGATCCATCTCGGCTGGGCCGTTGGTGGTGTGGGCGATGTATGGCCGCGCCTATTGGAAGTTTTGCTCGGCGCGGTGCAACTGGTGCTGGTGCATCGGTTGGCGCAGCGTCTGTTTCCCGATCGCCCCATCGTGGCGCGCACCGCACCGTGGATACTCGCGGCTTATAGTTTTGGTTTCCTGTTCGGCCTGCAGGTGATGTACGAGGTGCTGCTCGCCGACTGCGTGCTGGCGGCGCTGTTGTGCCTGGTACCGACGGAAAAGCGGGAGTCTCCACGCTTCGGTTGGTTCGCACTTGCCGTGGGCCTGGGCTTGCTCAGCAAGGGCCCGGTGATGCTGCTCCACGTGGCACTCCCGTGGCTGCTGGGGCCGTGGTGGAACCGTTGGGCGAAACAGGAGCGTCGTCGCTGGTATATCGGTGGCGCAGTTGCGCTCGTGGCTGGCCTGCTGCTGCTGTTGGTCTGGGTTCTTCTAGCCACCACCACCGGCGGCGAAACCTATCGGCAGAAGCTGGTCGTCCATCAGACCGCGGGTCGCGTGGTAGATGCGTTCGCGCACCGCGAGCCGTTCTGGTGGTATCTGACGGTGCTGCCGGTTCTGCTGTTTCCCTTTGTACTCTGGCCGCGCGTGTGGGTTGCGCTGGCATCGTTGCGCCGTCCGCTGGAAGTCGGTCTGCGATTCCTCGCGGCATGGCTGGTGCCGGTGTTCATTGGCTTCTCGCTGGTCAGCGGCAAGCAGCCTTATTACTTACTGCCGGAGTTCGGCGGATTCGCCTTGCTCATGGCGGCGTCTCTCGCCTTGCTGCAAGAGCGACGCCCCGTCGCATCACGCTGGCTTGGCCCGTGGCCGCTGGCGCTGGCGTGCGCGGTGGCGGGCGTGGCGTTGCTTTCCATGGAGTCACTGGTGCGCAGTGGGCACATCAGCGATCACCTGTTGATAGGTCTGACCCGGTACAGCATGCCGTTCGGCATCGCTTTCCTGCTGCTTTCCGTACCTCTGCTCGTGCTTCGCAAGGGCGAGTTGTATCGCGTCGCCATCGTCGGCCTCATCGCCGTCGTCACCGCGAATGGCCTGTTCACGCTCACGTTGTGGCCTGCCTACGACTTCACCCCAGTGGCGCGCATGCTGGCCCACGCGGAAGCGGGTGGCCGCCCGGTTGCCAACCTGGAATCGAACGACGGCCAGTACACCTTCCTGGGACGCCTTACCGAGCCGGTGACGCAGCTTCACAGCGTCAACGAAGTGAGGCAGTGGGCGCAGGCGCATCCGCAGGGGCTGGTGATCACCTATCCGCGCAGGCTATCCGCCGCGGCCCGCGCCAATGCCGTCTACATCCAGCCGTTCCGCGGCATCTGGCTCGCGGTGTGGCCGGTGTCTGCTTTCGTCGATGCGCAATCGCGCGGGCAGCTGGACGAATAGGCTCTTAGGCGGCGCGCTGTCGCGCACTGCGCGGCGGCATGCCGGTCCAGCGCTTGAACGCGCGACGGAATTCGCGTGGGTCGCTGAAGCCGATCTCCAGACCGATCTCGGCCACGCTGAGGGTGCCGCCGTGGAGTAGTTCCAGTGCACGCTCGGCGCGCACGCGGTCGTGGATCTCGCGGAACACACGACCGCCTTCGGCGAGTCGGCGGCGCAGCGAGCGTTCGCTCATATTGAGCATGCGCGCCACGTCAGGCAGGCGTGGTTGATTGCGCAGATGGCTGCGTAGCAGGCGTTCCACGGAGGCGACAACTTCCTGCTGGGGCCCATCGACATCGTGTTGTTGCGTGCACAGGGACAACGCCTGCTGCGCGGTCAGCGGGTTGTGCGTGGGCAGCGGGTGTTCCAGCCACCGCGCGTCAACCACGATGCGGTTGTGGCGTGCGCCGAACACCAGTTCGCACTGGAAGAACTCGGCATAGTCTTTCGCGCAAGCGGGTCGTGCGTAGGTCAGCTCCAGGCGCATCGGTTGAAAGCCGGGGCCGGCCAGTTCCCGTGCAATGGCCAGCGAGCTGGCGAACAGCTCTTCACACAGGAAAGGTAATAGCGGTGCATCGTTGAAGCGCGGCCATACGGCCAGCGCCACCTCGCGCGGGCTCAGCACTTCAAAACTCACGTCGACCAGGCTGCCACTCACGCGATGATGGGCAATGCCCACCTGCATGGCGTCGCCGAAGGTGGCGGAGGTCATCATGGCAAGGCCCAGCAGGCCAAAGCTGCCAAGTGTCTCCCCGCGCCCCACGGCCAAGCCCAGGCCCGGTTCCCCGGTGGCCTGTAGTGCCCGCCGGATCACCGAATGCGCTTGCCGATAGGAAATGCGCAGGGTCGGGTCGTTGAGCTGCTCACGCGTCAATCCTGAGCCGGCGAACCAGCCGTCGCAGCGCAACCCGCGTGACAGCGCCAGCTGGGTCAGGTGCACCAGAATGTTCGGCGGCGTTTCGGCCACGGTATAACGCGCGTCAGCGCCCGGCGGCGCAACGGCGTCATCAATGGCATGGCTGACGGCAACAGACGTCATGACTCAGCTCCCACCCCCTGAGCACGCCGGGCGACCCGGCGACACCCCTTGATCTATATCATGGTGTCAGGCCCATCGCCTTGCGCAATGCACAAGGCCGGGGCGCCGTTGTCCCTCGGGAGAGCGCTGACGAGTACCATCCTGGCCCATTTTCGCCGTGCCGCCTGGCTTGGCCTGTTATCCCTGGCTGCCTGCGCCCCTGTGCACGCGCCGGCATTGAATGTGCCCTCGGACGATGCAAGATCCGCCGTCGCCTCGTTGCGGACGGCCGAATTGCTACCGGCCGCGCCCACGGCGGGTACGGCCCGTTACCAGGCCGACCGTCAGGTGTTTCTCGCCACACGCAAGCTACAGGGCACGCCGCGCTGGACCCTGGCCCAGCAGGATGTGGACTACGCCACGCCCAAGCTTATGGGCGATTTCAGCTGTGCCATGGGTGTGTCGCTGGACGCCGCGAAGCTGCCGAAGCTGGCGGCCCTGGTGGATGCCACCAGCAGCGCGGCGGATGCCTCCACCGCGCCTGCGAAGAAGGCCAACCAGCGGCAGCGTCCCTTCCTGATCGACGAGGGCGCGACCTGTCAGTCCACCGCGCAGCTCGCCAAGAGCTTCGACTATCCCTCCGGCCACGCCACGCGCGGCTGGGCGGTAGGCCTGGTGCTGTCGGAGCTCGCACCCGATCGGGCCAGCGATCTGCTACTGCGTTCCCGCGCCTTCGCCGACAGTCGCGTGGTGTGTGGCGTGCACAACCTCAGCGCGATCGAAGCAGGGGCGATGAATGGCGCGTCGGTGGTGGCGGTGCTGCATGCGTCGGAAGCGTTCCAGACGCAGCTGGCGGCGGCACGCGTGGAGTTGGCGGACTATCGCAAGACAGCGCCGTCGAATGCAGGAGCACAGTGCAGCGCGGAGCATGCATTGATCGAAGCCACACCTTACTGACCACCAAGCATCGGCCATTGCTTCAGTTGATCGTCAAGGGTGCGGCTTGTCACTCTCGGGGTGTGCTCCTGCGGAAGAGGCGGCCGTCGCTTTCTTCCACTGCTGCACCCAGCCGGTCAGATCGGCGAGCTGCTTGTCCTGGCCATCGCGCATCGTCATACCGACTGCCGCGCCGGCTACATGGCCAGACGGATCGATCAGCACGAGTGTGGGATAGACGCTCACGCCAAGCGTATCGATCAGGGCCTGACCATTAAGCAGCACCGGCCAACGCAGGCCACGATCATTGACGAACTGCCGGGCGGTATCCGCGTCCTGGTAGGTGATCGCGACAAAGCCCATGTCGCCGTTCGCCTTGGCGAAGGCATTGAGCACGGGTACTTCGGCAATGCATGGCCCACATTCGGCGAAAAAGAAACTCACCAGCGTGTAGCGGCCGCGCAGATCACTGGCGTGTTGCGTGCCGCCTTGCAACGCAGGTAGTTCGAACGGCGGAAACGCGCTGCCACGCCCGAAGGAGAAGCGCCCCGTGCCGGTAGTGGTGCCGGGTGGGCGCAGGCGCAGCATAGCGGTGTTCGCCTTGCTGTCGCTGGTGCTGCTGTAGTCGCGGCCCGCCCCGAGCTGCTGCGCAAACGCGGCGTAACTGACCGGTTTGCCGTTGGTGTCGAGGTAATGGACGTCGGGCGCAGGGCCCAATTGCAGTGTGGCGACGAAACGTTGTTCGTCATCCTGTGCGGGCGTGGCGTGGAGCGATGAGGCGAGCAGTGTCATCGCCAGCATCGATGCGAGTCGTGCCGCGTACCGCATGCGGATCTCCCGTCGAAAGAAAGAGGCCGGCGAAGATACGCCGGCCTCGTGTCGCGCTTACTCGCCGATGGTGAGCAGCGAAGCGTTGCCGCCAGCGGCGGTGGTGTTGATGGTGAGCGTGCGCTCGCCGGCAAAACGCAGCAGGTAGTGCGGGCCACCGGCCTTCGGGCCGGTGCCCGACAGGCCTTCGCCACCGAACGGCTGCACGCCGACCACGGCGCCGATCTGGTTGCGGTTGACGTAGCAGTTGCCCACGCGTGCACGGGTCTGGATGAACTCCACCGTGTCGTCGATGCGGCTGTGGATGCCCAGCGTCAGGCCGTAACCGGTGGCATTGATCTGGTCGACCACCTTCGGCAGGTCATCGGCCTTCCAGCGGATCACGTGCAGCACCGGGCCGAAGATTTCGCGGGTCAGCGTGGCGAGGCCCGGGATCTCATACGCGCGCGGCGCGAAGAACGTGCCGTTGCCGGTGGTCGCCGGATCCAGCGTCACTTCGCCGATCTTCTTCGCTTCCTTGTCCATGCGCGCGGCGTGGTCCACGAGGATCTTCTTCGCGTCCTCGTCGATCACCGGGCCCACGTCGGTGGATAGCTGGCCCGGATCGCCGACCTTCAACTCGGCCATCGCACCGGCAAGCATCGCATTGACCTTGTCGGCGATGTCTTCCTGCACGAACAGCACGCGCGCAGCGGAGCAACGCTGGCCGGCGGACTGGAATGCGGAGGAGATCACGTCCTTGACGATCTGTTCTGGCAGCGCGGAGGAGTCGGCAATCATCGCGTTCTGGCCGCCGGTTTCGGCGATCAACGCAGCGATGGGCGCGTTGCGCGCGGCGAGTGCGCGGTTGATCGCCCATGCTGTTTCGGTGGAACCCGTGAATGCGACACCCGACACACGCGGGTCACGCGTCAGTGCGGCACCGACGGTGGCGCCGTCACCCGGCAGATACTGCAGCACATCGGCGGGAACGCCGGCATCGTGCAGCAGCTTCACGGCGACGTAGCCGATCAGGCTGGTCTGTTCGGCGGGCTTGGCGAGCACGCTGTTGCCAGCGGCAAGCGCGGCGCTCACCTGGCCCAGGAAGATGGCCAGCGGGAAGTTCCACGGGCTGATGCAGACGAACACGCCGCGGCCGTTGAGGAACAACTGGTTGCTCTCGCCGGTCGGACCCGGCAACTGTTCCGGATGGCCAAACAAGCGGCGCGCCATGGTGGCGTAATAGCGCAGGAAGTCGGCAGCCTCGCGGATCTCGGCGATGGCGTCCGGCAGGCTCTTGCCTGCTTCGCGCACGCACAGCGCAATGAACTCGCCACGACGCGCTTCGAGCTGCTCAGCGGCGTGCTCAAGAATCGCAGCGCGGCTGGCGGCCGGCAGTCGATCCCACGCGTGATGCGCGGCAACGGCGTTGGCCAGCGCCTTGTCGACGGTGGCGCTGTCGGCGGTGACGTAGCTGCCCACGACCTGACGACGATCGGCGGGATTGGTCACCTGCACGGTAGCGCCGGTGCTCTTGGCACCCGGCACCAGCGGTTCGGCGTTCCACGGACCGTTGTTGCTATGGATTGCCTCGGCGAGGGCCTTCAGTTCGTTGTCGTTGGAGAAGTTGACGCCCATGGAGTTCTTCCGAAGTTCACCGTAGAGATTCACCGGCAGGGGGATGCGCGGGTGAGGGATGGAGGCAAAGGAGCGCACGGTCTCGCACGGATCGGCGACCAGTTCGCGCACCGGCAGCGATTCGTCAACGACGCGGTTGACGAAGCTGGTGTTGGCGCCATTTTCCAGCAGGCGGCGCACGAGGTAAGGCAGCAGGTCTTCATGCGTGCCCACCGGTGCGTACACGCGGCACGGCACGTTGAGCCCGCCCTTATTAGCATCGGGCTTGCCGATCACTTCGGCGTAAAGGTCCGTGCCCATGCCGTGCAGGCGCTGGTACTCGTACGGACGACCCTGCGCGATGTGATGCACGGCGGCGATGGTATGCGCGTTGTGCGTGGCGAACTGCGGGTAGATCAGTGCCACGCCCGCGTCCAACAGCTTGCGCGCACACGCGAGGTACGACACGTCAGTGTTCGGCTTGCGCGTATACACCGGGTAACCGGAAAGGCCGTTTTCCTGCGCGCGTTTTACTTCCGCGTCCCAGTACGCGCCCTTCACCAGGCGCACGTACCAGCGGCGGCCGGAGGCACGCGCGGTTTCGATCAGCCAATCGATGACGAAGGGCGTGCGCTTGGCATAGGCCTGCACCACGATGCCAAGGCCGTTCCAGCCTTCCAACGAGGGATGCGCGAACACGTCGCCAATGATGTCGAGGGAAAGCTCCAGGCGATCCGCTTCTTCCGCATCGACGGAAAGCGCGATGCCCTGCTTCATCGCCAGCTGCGACAGCTCAAGCAACTTGGCAGTGAGATCACGGCGCGCAATCTCACGCTTGGCCACTTCGTAGCGCGGGTGCAGTGCGGAGAGTTTCACCGAGATCGACGGTGCATCGGTGTGATTGGCGAACGGACCACGCGACCCGATCGACGCGATCGCGTTGCGGTAATCCTGCTGGTAGCGCTCAGCAGTTTCGCCGGTGAGCGCCGATTCGCCCAGCATGTCGTAGGAATAGCGATACATCGCATATTCCTTCTGCGCGCAACGATCCAGTGCGTCGCCGATGGTCTGCCCCATCACAAACTGGTGACCCATGATGCGCATGGCCTGACGCACGGCCAGACGAATCGCTGGCTCACCTGCGCGGCCCACCAAGCGACGCAGCGCGCCGGTGAAATCGTGGCGGGTTTCTTCCGACAGCGTCACCAGCTTGCCGGTGAGCATGAGGCCCCAGGTCGACATGTTGACGAACACCGACTCGCTCTGGCCCAGATGCTTCTTCCAGTTCGCATCACCCAGCTTGTCGCGGATCAGCTTGTCCGCGGTGGTTTTGTCGGGGATGCGCAGCAGTGCTTCGGCCACGCACATGAGCAGCACGCCTTCTTCCGAAGAAAGGTCGTACTGGCGCATGAAGGATTCGACCGCGCTCTGGTCCTTGGCGCGGGCCCGCACGCGGGTCACCAGCTCAGCGGCCAGGTCGATCACCTTTTCGCGCTCGACAGCGGGCAGGGTGGCTTGGGCAAGCAGGTCGTTGACCGCTTCGGTTTCGTCGCGCAGCCAGTTGGCGGTAATGCGCGCACGCGCCGGCTCCACGCCGGTCGGCAGTTCGGGACTGAGAATGAGCTGTGTCACTAGAGTTTTAGCCGAGACGTTGGTGGGGCGGGGAATCGCGGGATTGTACTTGTGGGGGAATACGCACGCACCCGTACGTGGTGCTGCGGTGCGGCAGGGGCATGCCGCCGACCTACATATATATGTGGGCGGGGCAGGAGAACCGGTAGAGAGGTGCCCGGGCCGGATGTTCTGTCGCCCTGCGGCATGAGAACGGGGGCGGCAGATTGACATGTGGCAAACCGTCGCACCCCTCGCGCGACCCACGGAGGCTGACCCGGGCATGTCGGAAGCCCATCGCCCAAGCCCATGACAATCCACACAATCGCACGGAGACACACGTCGTGCGCATGCCGACAGATACCGCGGCGTGCGTTCATCCTTGCTTCAAATCAAGCACATGCGGCGTTGTTGCTCCCCGACGCGCTCGCGGCCTATCATGCCTGCGTTCCAGGCACGCCGGGTTCTCATGATCGTGCTTCGACCAGCAGTGGCCGGCTTGCCGTGCGCGACGATGTGGCTCAAGCCCAATCGCGCCCTCAGCCGCCGCGACCTGCGTCGACTGATCGGAGGCCTGGCAGCGCTGGCGCTGACGACGGCCGTGTTGGGAGCATGGCAGGGGAATGTCTTTGCTCCTCTATTCGCACTGGTCGAGTCCACCGCGGTGGCTTTCGCCTTGGGCGTGGCTTGGCGGGCGGGCGACCGCAGCGAACGCATCACCCTCGACGAGTCGTCGCTGGAGGTGCAATCCCTGCCAGGTCGGCGAAGTGCGCGCTTTCAGACGTACTGGGTGCGTGTACAACTGGTGTCTGGCCAAGGGAGAGGCCGTCTGTTGCTGACGTCGCACGGACGGGAGCTGGAAATCGGGGCTTTCCTCGGGGAAGAGGAGCGTGCCGAGCTGTCAAGGAAACTCATGGTGCTGCTGGCGGAGTTGACTCAAAAGCAGCGCAGGTAGGTTCAACAAAGGTGCATCACGACATGACATCTGGCGGCATCAGGCCTAGTGGTATCAAGCGAGCGGTCACGGCAGCACTCTTCGCACTCACGATGTTCGGCGGCGTGGCGCTCGCCAATCCGCAGCCCGGGCAGTTGAACATGACCCGCGGCGTATCCACCTGGTCACCTGAGGCTTACTTCCTCAACAACGTTGCCTTCGGCGTTTGCGTCGTTATCGGCATCCTCGTGTTCGGCGCGATGTTCATCGCCATGTTCCGCTTCCGCAAATCGCGCGGCGCAGTGGCCGAAAAGTGGTCCCACAACACGACGCTGGAAATCGTGTGGACCACCATCCCCGTCATTATCCTGATCGTGCTGGCTTATCTCGCCACGGGCGGTCTGCGCACGTTCGCCGACACCACGGGCTCGGAAATGACCGTCAAGGTCACCGGCTACCAGTGGAAGTGGCGCTATGACTACATCGACTACAAGGGCAAGGCGATCGACAAGGTCGGCTTCATGTCCAAGCTCGACAAAGAAAGCGACGAGACGCGCCAGCTGAACTCGGGTCTCGACCCGAACGCAGTGAAGGTCGACGGTTACAACACCTACCTGATCAACGTGGACAAGCCGCTGGTGGTACCGGTCGGCACCAAGATCCGCTTTGTCATCACCGCTGGCGACGTGATCCACTCGTGGTGGGTGCCGGCGCTGGGCTGGAAGATGGATGCCATCCCGGGCATCGTCAACGCGGCCTGGACCAACATCACCGAGCCGGGTGTGTACCGCGGTCAGTGCGCCGAGTTGTGCGGCCAGGATCACGGCTTTATGCCGATCGTGGTGAAGGCGCTGCCGAAGGCCGAGTTCGAGAAGTGGCTGGCCCATCAGGAAGCCGAGGCCAACAAGCCCGCGCAGCCTGCTGCTCCGGCGGCGGCTTCCACCGCTGCCGTACCCGCTACGGCGCAGGCGACCGACGCACCTGTTTCGCAGGGCCATCAAGGCTGAGCAATCAGCCCATCAACAGCATTCGCATTTAGGTAGAGGTGTAAGGCATGGCCCACGCAGCTACACACGATCATCACGATGATCACCACGGCGCGCCCAAGAATTTCTTTGTGCGTTGGTGCATGTCCACCAACCACAAGGACATCGGCACGCTCTACCTGGTGTTCTCGCTGTTGATGTTCTTCATTGGCGGCAGCTTCGCGATGGTGATCCGCGCGGAGTTGTTCAAGCCCGGCTTGCAGCTGGTGCAGCCGTACTTCTTCAACGAAATGACCACGATGCATGCGCTGGTCATGATCTTCGGCGCGGTGATGCCGGCCTTCGTGGGCCTGGGCAACTGGATGATCCCGCTGATGATCGGTGCGCCGGACATGGCGTTGCCGCGCATGAACAACCTGTCGTTCTGGATCTTGCCGTTCGCCTTCGCGCTGCTGCTGTCCACGCTGTTCCTTCCGGGCGGTGGCCCGGCCGGCGGTTGGACGATGTATCCGCCGCTGTCGCTGCAGGGTGACTCGGTGGCGTACCTGGTGTTCGCGGTGCACTTGATGGGTATCAGCTCCATCATGGGCGCGATCAACATCATCGCGACCATCCTCAACATGCGTGCGCCGGGCATGGATCTGCTGAAGATGCCGGTGTTCGTGTGGAGCTGGTTGATCACGGCGTTCCTGCTGATCGCGGTGATGCCGGTGCTGGCGGGTGCGGTGACCATGCTGCTCACCGACAAGTACTTCGGCACCAGCTTCTTCAATGCCGCGGGCGGTGGCGACCCGATACTGTTCCAGCACATCTTCTGGTTCTTCGGTCACCCCGAGGTCTACATCATGATCTTGCCGGCCTTTGGCCTGGTGTCCGAGATCATCCCGACCTTCGCGCGCAAGCCGATCTTTGGTTACAAGGCGATGGTGTTCGCCATCGCGTCGATCGCCTTCCTGTCGTTCATTGTGTGGGCGCACCACATGTTTGCGGTGGGTCTGCCGCTGGGCGGCGAAATCTTCTTCATGTACGCCACCATGCTGATTGCGGTGCCGACGGGCGTGAAGGTGTTCAACTGGGTCAGCACCATGTGGGGCGGCTCGATGACGTTCGAAACGCCCATGCTATTTGCCGTGGCGTTCGTCATCCTATTCACCATCGGCGGCTTCTCCGGTCTGATGCTGGCCCTGGCCCCGGCGGACTTCCAGTACCATGACTCGTACTTCGTGGTGGCGCACTTCCACTACGTGCTGGTGACCGGCGCGATCTTCGCCATCATCGCCGCCACGTACTACTGGCTGCCCAAGTGGACCGGCCACATGTACTCGGAGACCTGGGGCAAGATCCATTTCTGGAACAGCGTGATCTGGGTGAACGTGTTGTTCTTCCCTCAGCACTTCCTGGGCCTGGCCGGCATGCCGCGCCGCATCCCCGACTACAACGTGGCATTCGCCAACTTCAACATGATCAGCTCGATCGGCGGCTTCCTGTTTGGCGCTTCGCAGCTGATCTTCGTGGGCGTGATCATCCACGCGGTGTGGTTCTCCAAGAAGAAGGCTCTCGACCGCGTGTGGGAAGGTGCCAGGGGCCTGGAGTGGACGCTGCCGTCGCCGGCGCCGTACCACACGTTCGAAGTGCCGCCGGTGATTCACGACGAAGAACTGGCCCATGGCCACACCGACGATTGATACCAAGCATGATCGCTCCGGCCTTGTGCCGGGGCGAC
Source organism: Dyella sp. AD56 (assembly GCF_002878475.1). NCBI lineage: Bacteria > Pseudomonadati > Pseudomonadota > Gammaproteobacteria > Lysobacterales > Rhodanobacteraceae > Dyella > Dyella sp. AD56. Next base: position 41,486 of record NZ_NRDP01000016.1, on the reverse strand, counting down.
GGGAAGCGAACGGATGAACCAGTCATCGACAACAACGATCGAGCAGGCCCGCAAGAAGGGCGTCCGACTCACCGTCACGGTGTTCGGTGGCATTGCCTTCGCGATCTTCGTGCTCTCGTTGTTGCAGGGGCTGAAGTACTCCTGACGCGACCGCTGTCGCATTTCCATGTCGTACCGTTGACGTAGACAGAGCGTTCCACAGGGATCTCACATGGCTCAGCAAGAAGGCGTTTATTTCGTTCCATCCAAGAGCCAGTGGCCGATCGTGGCTGCGGTGGTCATGTTCGTGACCGTGCTCGGTGCCGCCCATTGGCTGAATGCGCCGCCGGGTGAAGCGAGCTTCGGCAAGACGATGCTTACCATCGGCTTCGTTGGCATCCTGCTGATGTTCTTTGGCTGGTTCCGTTCGGTGATCCGCGAATCGCTGGCGGGCAACTACAACAGCCAGGTGGATCGCTCGTTCCGCATGGGCATGATGTGGTTCATCTTCTCCGAGGTGATGTTCTTCGGCGCTTTCTTCGGTGCGCTGTTCTACGCCCGCATGTTCGCGGTGCCGTGGCTCGGCGGCGAAGGTCACGGCGTGCTGACGCACCAGTTCCTGTGGGACAACTACGCCGCCTCGTGGGGTGCTAGCGGCGGTGGCGGTCCGGGGCGCATCGGTGGCTCGTTCCAGACCGTGGCGCCGTGGGGCCTGCCGCTGCTGAATACGCTGATCCTGCTTTCCTCCAGCGTCACCGTGACCATCGCGCACCATGCGCTGAAGGCCGGTCATCGCGGCAAGATCCTCGTGTTCCTCGGCCTCACCGTGCTGCTGGGCGCCACCTTCCTGTGGTTCCAGGCGCACGAGTACATCGAGGCCTACAAGGAGCTCAACCTCACGCTCCAGAGCGGCGTGTACGGCTCGACCTTCTTCATGCTCACCGGCTTCCACGGCATGCACGTGACGCTGGGCACGATCATGCTGGCGGTGATCTGGCTGCGCGTGGCCAAGGGTCATTTCACCAAGGAGCACCATTTCGCGTTCGAGGCGGTGGCCTGGTACTGGCACTTCGTCGACGTGGTGTGGCTGGGCCTCTTCATGTTCGTCTACATTCTCTGAGGCGCTGACGCGTCGCAACAAAAAGCCCGCCGAATGGCGGGCTTTTTGTTGGATCCGCCACCGCCCTTCGGACGCGCTCCGGGATGGAAAAACGAAGGCCCGCCAGTGGCGGGCCTTCGGGGAACCAGATGTCGCAAGCGAGGCGCCAGCGACGGCGGGAAGCTACAATTACTGGCCCACGCCATGCGGATGGAGCCAGCCCATCCAGATGCCAAGCACGACCATCAGGATGAGCAGCACCGACAACCCGATGCGGCGCGTCAGCGCCCACACCGTGCGCTTGCTGCCTTCCTTATCGGTCATCATGAAGTACAAGGCCTGACCAAGATTGAACAACACCACCAGCAGCAGAATCACCAGCGCATATTTGTAGATGGTTTCCACGTGATAGGTCCGAACGTTTTTGACATCCGCAGTATAGCGGTCGTGCACGGTGCCACTGCGTGAAGTGGCTGCGCCGTCCGTCGTGGTTTGCGCTGCTGCTCACGGTGGCTGGCGCCTTGCTTTTCATACGTTTGGGCGTGTGGCAGCTGCATCGCGCGGACGAAAAAGAGCAAATTCTGCGGCGGTATGCCACAGCGGAAACAGCTGCCCCGCGCGACTTTGCCGCAGTGGCCTCGAATCCCCCCGTCGATGCGTTTCCGCGCATTCGCGTGGAGGGTGAGTACCGCACCGATCGTCTCTACCTGCTGGACAACCCGAAACACGATCAGCGCGGCGGCGTGGAAGTCTATGCGCCTTTCCGTCTGCACAGCGGCGACCACCTGCTGCTGGTGGACCTCGGCTTTCTACCCGGTAACGGCACCGATCAGGTGCCACAATTGCCGCCGTTGCCCACGGGTGTGCAAACGCTGCAGGGTCTCTATGTGCCGGCCCCTGGGGTAGGCTTCGAAATGGGTGGCAATGCACTGGCGCGCCAGACGCAGTGGCCCAAGACCACGGTCTACCTGGAGCTGCCGCAAGTGGCCGCCGACCTTGGCACCGCGTTATATCCGCAGGTGCTCATCCTTGATGCGGACCCTTCCTCCATCTACGTGCGCGAGCACACCATCGACTTCTCGGCGATGCCACCGGCGCGCCATCGCGCCTATGCTTTCCAGTGGTTTACCTTCGCCGTCGCGGCGGTAGTGATCTTGCTGGTACTGCATCGTCGTCGACCTTCCCGATCGGACAAACCATGAACTCACCTGATTCCACCGCGTTGCGTAAAAGTCGCCTGAAGCTGCTGCTGATCGCGCTGGTGTTCGCTGCGCCGATCGTTGGGGCGATGTTGCTGACGCTCTCGGGTTGGCAGCCCAGTGGGAAGGCCAACGGCCAGCCGGTCACGCCACAGCGCAACTTCGCCGCGGAGCAAGTGCCGGTATCCCTGACCAATGGCGATACCTGGGCGTGGCGCGCCAGTGAGCCGCAGCTCACGCTGGTAGCGCTGGTCGGGCCTGATTGCGCGAAACAATGCATGGATGTGCTCACCAAGATCGCCGCGGCGCGCATCACACTCAATCAAAACGCATCGCGCTTGCGCCTGCTGTACGTGGGCAAGCCGCCAGCCGATGCTGCCGCCAGCGGCATGACGAGCTATTGGAAGCTGGGCCAGGATTCGATGGGGGCCTTGGCGCCGTTCACGCCGACTACGCCCGATACGGTCAATGCGCTGTTGGTCGAATCCGACGGTACCGCGCTGTCGTTCTATCCTGCGGGCTTCGATCCCACCGGCTTGCGCAAGGACCTTCAGAAGGTGATCCGCTGATGACCGCCCGTTCCATCAGAGTGCTGCGCGGCCTTGCGTTGCTCGCGGCCGTGTTCGCCTTTGGCGTGGTGATGTTCGGCGCATTCGTGCGCTTGTCCAACGCAGGGCTTTCCTGTCCGGACTGGCCGACTTGCTATGGCCGCGCCGCGTGGCCGGAGCAGCAGCACGAGATCGCGCAGGCCAATCAGGCTTTCCCGGATCGCCCGTACGAAACGCACAAAGCGTGGCGCGAGCAGGTGCACCGCTTCCTTGCAGGCACGCTGGGTACGCTGGTGCTGGCGCTTGCGTTGGTGGCCAGCTGGCGCCGGCCATGGGCGCGCTACGCGGTGATCGTCGGTGCGATCTGCGCCGCGGTAGGCGTCGGGATGTACATCAAGGGCGAGCACCACTGGTCGTTATGGGTGTCACTCGCGGCCATCGGATTGCCACTTATCGCGGCCATGGGACTCGACCGGCCGGGTGCATGGCGCATCAGCGTGCTGGCCTTCGCCGTGGTTGTGTTCCAGGCGATGCTCGGCATGTGGACGGTGACCTTGCTGCTTAAGCCCATCGTGGTCATGGGCCACTTGATGGGCGGTATTACGACGTTCGCCTTGCTGGCCTATGCCGCGTTGCGTTTCGCGGGCGTTAGTGCGCCCAACGACAGCTATGCCGGTCTGCGCGCGGCGGTGGTAGTCGGTATCGTGCTGTTGCTGGCGCAGATCGCACTGGGCGGTTGGACCTCGTCCAACTACGCGGCGCTCGCCTGCGGTACGGGCTTCCCCAAATGCCTGGGCCAGTGGGCTCCGCCCACTGATTTCCATGAAGCCTTCGTATTGTGGCGCGGCATTGGCGTGAACTACGAAGGTGGCGTGCTCGATATGGCCGCGCGTAGCGCTATCCAGATCACGCATCGCATCGGTGCGTTGGTGGTGTTCTGCTATCTGGCCTGGCTGTCGCACCGCGTATCGCGCCGAGGCCTGCGCGCGCAGGGGCTGGCGATTGCCGTGGTGTTGGTGGCGCAAGTACTGCTGGGCATCAGCAATGTGCATTTTGGGCTGCCGTTGCCGGTGGCAACGCTGCACAATGGCGTGGCTGCGCTGCTGTTATTCACGCTACTGGCTACGCTGGCGCGCACACAGAAGCGTCATGGCGACGCGATGTTTCTTTCCTACGGACACCGTTGACGATGAGCAGACGTTTCCATGAGTACCTGGAACTGACCAAGCCGCGCGTCGTCGCGCTGCTGGTGTTCTGCGCCGTCATCGGTATGTTCCTCGCCGTACCTGGCATGCCGCCGTGGCGTGCGCTGGTGTTCGGCACGCTAGGTATCTGGATGGCGTCGGGCTCAGCTGCCGCGTTCAATCACCTGATCGACCAGCGCATCGACAAAGTGATGGCGCGCACCGCGCATCGCCCGCTCGCCACCGGGCAGCTCACGCCACGCCAGGTGTTTACGTTTGCGCTTGTTCTGGGCGCGCTGTCGATGGTGGAGCTGGTAGTGCTGGTCAATCCGCTGACCGCGCTGCTCACCTTCGGTGGCTTGATCGGTTATGCCGTGGTCTATACGGCTTACCTCAAGCGGGCGACGCCGCAGAACATTGTGATCGGTGGGCTGGCTGGCGCGATTCCGCCGGTGCTCGGCTGGACAGCGGTGACAGGTGCGTTGCATCCGTTCGCACTGCAGCTTTGCCTGATTATTTTCGTGTGGACGCCGCCGCATTTCTGGGCGTTGGCGATTTTCCGCCGCGACGATTATTCGCGTGCGCAGGTGCCGATGTTGCCGGTGACGCATGGCGTGGTGTTTACGCGCTGGCACGTGTTGTTCTACACGATCCTGCTGGTGCTGGTGACGTTGCTGCCGGCGCTGACGGGTTATAGCGGGATGGTGTATCTGGGCGGCGCGGTGGTGTTGGGTGCTGGTTTTCTGTATTACGCGGTGCGGTTACTTAATCCGCCGGATGAGTTTTTCGCGATGAAGGTGTTTAACTATTCCATCGTGTACTTGATGGCGTTGTTTGCGTTTTTGTTGGTGGATCATTGGTTGATGGAGCCGTTGGTGCAGCATCAGGGTGTGGTGCTCGAGCGCACGATTTGACGTTGTTTTCTCCCTCTCCCCTGCGGGGAGAGGGTTGGGGTGAGGGGTGGGTGCTCGCCTTATCGTTTCAACGAAATCGTCATCCCGGCGCAGGCCGGGAACCAGTTTCTGTATTCTTAGTTGTCGCGTGGCGGCGACCTGGCTCGCCTGCGGCGGGCTTTCGACCTCCTGCCGGAGGCCGAGTCACTTTTCTTTGCGTGCCCACGCACGCGCAGGAGCGCGTGCGAACGGCGGAGCCGGCCCGAAGGGCGAAGGGCAGGATGCCCGGAGTAAAGAAAAGTAACCCAAAGAGCGGGCCCCCCGGATGAGGCGCCTATCGGGCTGAAGCCCGGAACCCGGCCAGCCACCCCTGCGGGGCCTTCTCTCCACCCGCCCGCCGCCTCATACGGGGACCCGGTAGATCAAAAGCCGGGGCGAAGAGCAAAAGCCAAAAGCCAAAAGCCAAAAGCCAAAAGCCAAAAGCCAAAAGCCAAACCAGTAAAGCGAATGCCCATCTGTGGGGCGCCTTGTGCGCGACTTCAGTGCGGCGTTGTCACTGAACCCTGCGAGCTTCCGTTACGGCCGCCCTCACATCCCACCCCAACCCCTGAACGCAGCAACTTTCGCCACCCCAAACCCTTGTCATAGGGTTGACACTTCTGCACCGCAGCAAGACAATGCGCGCGCCACCGGGCGCAACCTGCCCTCAGTGGCCTCTGTCCTATCAACCCAAGGCATATGGACGTTTACCCTAGTCGCAACGTCGACATCCGCGAGCATCGGGTGCCGGCATTGCATTACAAGCTGATCTGCTGCGGCGACCGCCTGCGGTCGGCTGGCGCTTTCCTGGACTAGGGAAGACCGGCCCTCCCCTGACGGCGCCACAGCGCCGTTAACGAGGAGAAAGGGCCATGAAGCTCCTTCGCGATTTCTTTCGTCTGCGTGTTGCCCGCTCGGGCAGCCGTGTGGATTCCCGTTCCTGGACGATCACCGTGCCGGCTCCGTTGAGCCAGGTGCAGGATGTTCCGTCGTCCGAAGCTCACCGCCTTTCCGACGCTCCCCGTGGCCATCAGGTCGCGCGCCGGAAGGAACATGCCGTTTCGCAAGCGCATCGTCATCTGCAGCTGGTATCCAGTCACTGATGAAGACCTCGTCGCGCCTTGTGCTGCCGCGTAAGGGCTGGCCTCCGCCAGTTCCGTGGTGCCGAGGGCGGCGAAGTCCGTAATGCAGGTCTTGGCGTCACTCGCGGGGTAAGCCCCGCCGGCTCGCTGGTCCGGCCCAGATGTCCCGATTTCACGGAAGCGAGTCATGTTGAAGCACTCCACCCAGACGGTCCCCAACAAGGCGGCCGGCTCGAGCGCCGCCGCGCCGGTGCGCGTGGTCGTCGCCCAGGAGGCGTTCCGCCATAACGAGGCGCTGTACGCGGCCCTCGATACCAGTGCCGCCGGGCTCAATGAAGAGCAGATCAGCGAGCGCCTGGATCGTGACGGCCTCAACGAGGTCTCGCACGAGAAGCCGCCGCACTGGTCGGTGCAACTGCTCAAGGCGTTCAAGAACCCGTTCATCATCGTGCTGCTGGTGCTGGCGGTGGTGCAGGTGGCCACGGACAGCAGCGATCTCACTGGCCCGATCATCATCGCGGTGATGGTGGGCATCAGCGTGCTGCTGAGCTTTACGCAGGAATACCGTTCCTCGAAGGCAGCGGAAAAGCTCAAGGCGATGGTGCGCAACACCGCCACGGTGACGCGTCGCGCCTCGGATGGTCACAGCGAGCGCATCGAAGTGCCGGTGGGCGAGCTGGTCGCGGGTGACATCGTGCATCTGGCCGCGGGCGACATGGTGCCGGCTGACCTGCGCCTGGTTTCGGCGAAGGACCTGTTCATCAGCCAGGCCATCCTCACGGGTGAGTCGCTGCCGGTGGAGAAGTCGGCACCCGCGCACGTGCACAGCGGTGAGGAGCTGGAAGGCAGCGCGCACAGCGACAACCCGCTGGATCTGCCCACCATCTGCTACATGGGCACCAATGTCGTGAGCGGCACTGCCACGGCGGTGGTGGTGGCGACGGGTGCGCGCACGTACCTGGGCTCGATTGCGCGGACCATCGTCGGTCAGCGCGTGCAGACCAGCTTCGACAAGGGCGTGAACAGCGTCAGCTGGCTACTGATCCGCTTCATGGCGGTGATGGTGCCGATCGTTTTCCTGATCAACGGTCTGGACAAACACGACTGGCTGCAGGCGTTTCTGTTTGCGCTGTCGGTGGCGGTGGGCCTGACGCCTGAGATGCTGCCGTTGATCGTGACGGCGAACCTCGCCAAAGGCGCTTTGGCCATGTCCAAGCGCAAGGTGGTGGTGAAGCGCCTCAACGCGATCCAGAACTTCGGTGCGATGGACGTGTTGTGTACCGACAAGACCGGCACCCTCACGCTCGACAAGATCGTGCTGGAGCGCCACCTGGATCTGTACGGTGAGGAATCGGACGAGGCGCTGGAATACGGCTACCTCAACAGCCGTTTCCAAACCGGCCTGAAGAACCTGATGGACAAGGCGGTGCTGACGCATCGTGACCTGGAAGAGGTCGCGCAGCACTACCGCATCGTTGACGAGATCCCGTTCGACTTCCAGCGTCGCCGTATGTCGGTGGTGCTGGGCAACGGTGATGGTCACGAGCTACTCGTGTGCAAGGGTGCGGTCGAGGAGATGCTGGCGATCTGCTCGTCGGCGATGGCCGGCGACGAAGTCTTGCCGATGACCGACGAGATGCGCGCGGACATCAAGGCGATGACGCGCGGCCTTAATGAGGACGGTCTGCGCGTGCTTGTGGTCGCTATCAAGCGCCAGCCGCCGGCCAGCCGGGCCTACGGCGTGGCCGACGAAAGCAACCTTATCGCGGTCGGCTGCTTGGCCTTCCTCGATCCGCCGAAGGACAGTGCAGCCACCGCCATCGCGGCGCTGCATCACCACGGCGTCGAAGTGAAGGTGATCACCGGCGACAACGAGGCGGTGACGCGCAAGATCTGCCGCGAAGTGGGGCTGGATGTCGAGCACTCGGCGCAGGGCAAGCACATCGAGCCGTTGAACGACGACGAGCTGGATGTGCTGGTGAAGCGCACGACGGTGTTCGCCAAGATGTCGCCGCTGCAGAAGGCGCGCGTGGTGAAGTCGCTGCAGCGTCAGGGCCACACCGTGGGCTTCCTGGGCGACGGCATCAACGATGCGCCGGCGTTGCGTGAAGCCGATGTGGGTATCTCGGTGGATACCGCCACCGACATCGCCAAGGAATCGGCGGACATCATCCTGCTCGAAAAGAACCTGATGGTGCTGGAAGAGGGTGTTATCGAGGGTCGCATCACCTTCGGCAACATCATCAAGTACATCAAGATGACCGCCAGCTCGAACTTCGGCAACATGTTCTCGGTGCTGATCGCGAGTGCGTTCCTGCCGTTCCTGCCGATGTTGCCGTTGCAGATTCTGGTGCTGAACCTGCTGTACGACATCTCCCAGCTGTCCATTCCGTTCGACCGCATGGACGACGAGTACCTGCGCAAGCCGCGCAAATGGGACGCCAGCGACATCGGCCGTTTCATGGTGTGGATCGGTCCGGTGAGCTCGATCTTCGACATCACCACGTTCCTGCTGCTGTGGTACCTGTTCGGCGCAAATTCGCCGGAACACCAGTCGTTCTTCCAGTCCGGTTGGTTCATCGAGAGCTTGCTCACGCAGACCTTGATCGTGCACATGATCCGCACGCGCAAGATCCCGTTCCTGCAGAGCATTGCCTCGGCACCAGTGCTGGCGCTGACCACGGCCATCATCATCATTGGCATGTACGTGCCATACACGGACCTTGGCGCGAAGATCGGCATGATGCCGATGCCGGGCGTGTACTTCGGCTGGCTTGCCGCGACGGTGCTCACGTACTGCGTGCTGACCCAGCTGATGAAGTTGGTCTATATCCGGCGGTACGGGCGCTGGCTGTAAGCTGAGGTCACGGCGGCCGTGGCCGCTGTGACCATCCGGTTGGTCGTTCCGTTGCGAGCGGAACGACGACGATGCGGGCTGGCGGTTTGCCGTGGGCAGTCGTCGCCGGTTGGCCATTCCATAAGGACGCCGCCAAGGCGTTTCGTCTGATCACAGACTCCCGCAAGGGAGTGCGTGGATGCTCTTGCGTCACGCTTCAACAAGGGAGGTCATGCCATGAAAGGCACCTTCGCTCTTCTCGACATTGCGGGTTACGTTGCCCTGCTGCTGTGGGGCACCCACATGGTCACCAGTGGCGTGCTCCGTGGCTATGGCAGCATGCTGCGCCGCTGGATGGGTCGCTATCTCGGCCATCGCCCGGCTGCGCTTGGCTTCGGCGTATGCGTCACGGCACTGCTCCAGAGCAGTACCGCGACCGGCCTGATGGCTACTTCATTCGCTGCCAGCGGTTTTCTTGGCCTGGCTCCCGGGCTGGCCGTCATGCTTGGCGCCAATGTGGGTACCACGCTGATCGTGCAGGTGATGTCGTTCGACATCTCCATCGTGGCACCTGTGCTGATCCTGATCGGCTTCACCATTCATCGCCGCACGGACGATGTGAGCTACGAGAACCTCGGTCGCGTCGCCATCGGCCTGGGCCTGATGCTGCTCGCCCTGCATCTGCTGGTTGGCGCGATGGCGCCGGTGGAGAATGCCGCGGTACTGCACGCCATCCTGCAGAGCCTGGCCAGCGAGCCGGTGCTCGCGATGCTGGTGGCCGCGGTGCTGACCTGGGCCTGCCATTCCAGCGTCGCGGTGGTGCTGTTGATCGTGTCGCTGGCGACCGCGGGCGTGGTTGACGCGCCGGGGGCGCTCGCACTCGTGCTGGGCGCCAACCTCGGCAGCACTATTCCCGCGTTGATGGAGGCGCATACGCCGTTCGCCCGCCGCTTGCCGATGGGCAACCTGATGGTGCGTGCGTTTGGCTGTGTGGTGTGCCTACCGTTGCTGCCGTTGATCGCGCACTGGTTGGCTCCGCTCGGCGCATCGCCGGCGCGCATCGTGGTGAACTTCCACACCGCGTTCAACTTGGCACTCGCGTTTATCTTCATCGTGCCGGTGGAAAGCCTGGCACGCCTGCTTGTGCGCCTGCTGCCCGAGCCCCCCAAGCCCAATGATCCGGGTGTGCCGCAGTATCTGGATGAGGGCGCGCTGGATTCAGCCAACGTCGCGCTGGCGAACGCAGCGCGTGAATCCATGCGCATGGCCGATATGGTGGAGAGCATGCTCAAGGGCCTGGTCGAGGTGTTCGGCAAGGACGATCGCACGCGCGCCGCTGCCGTTAGCCGAATGGACCCTTCACTGGACAAGCTGGGCATGGCCATCCGCGAGTACCTGGCGGATCTTGGTGGTCAGGCGTTGAACGAGGAAGACGGCGAACGCAGCCAGGAGATCCTCGCGTTCGTCATCAATATCGAGCACATCGGCGACATCACCGCCAACAACCTGATGGAGTTCGCCGCCAAAAAGGCAGCCAGCGGACAGGATTTCTCTGCAGACGACATCCAGGACCTGGCTGCCATGCACACGCTGGTGATGGAAAGCCTGCGTTTGGGCCTGACCGTGTTCCTGCGTGGCGATCTGCGCGCGGCGCAGCAGCTCATTGCCCGCAAAGAGGCACTGTGGCGGCTGGAGAACGAAGCGTCGGAGCGGCACATCAAGGCGTTGCGCGAGCGTCGTGACGGCGGTGGTGGCGGGGACGTCTATCTGCGCATCCTGCGCGATCTCAAGCGCATCCATTCGCACCTGGCGGCGCTGGCCTACCTGCCGTTGGAGCGCGCCGGCCTGTTGCAGGATCGCCTTGTGCGCGAGCCGGCGACGACCTGACGTAAGCCTCGCTGGCTATCGTATTAACCCTGTAAAGGAGCAACGGCACATTGGACCCGGACCCATCGACTGAGATCGAATTTTCTTGCTGACGACGCCGTCCTCGTTCCTGCGCGTACTCCTTCCGGAGTGATTCCCGCGAGCGGTGGCTGACGTCGGTCACACCGCGAGCGGGGCATGCGTTTCAGCTCCAGGCGATCTGAAACGCCATCCCCTTCGCAAATACTTCTCCGCTGCCGGTACGGTGGTGGAGAGCAGCCGCATGCCAAATATTTGCAGGGGAATCCCCATGTTTTACCGCCTGTCCCGCACTTTCATTGCCCTGTCCATCGTTTCGTTGCTCGCCGGCTGCGGCCACCGTGCCGGCGACCAGGCCGTCGCACCGGCTTTCGTGGACGACCATGGGGTGCTGCGCGTGCCGGATGGTTCGCCGCTGCGCAAGGAACTGGTCATCGCCCCGGTCCAGATGCAGGCCGCGCCGCACGCCATGCAGTTCCCCGCGACGGTGGAGGCCGACCCTGCGCGGACGGCGAATGTGCTGGCGCCGCTCACAGGCCGCATCAGCGATCTGAAGGTTGGGTTGGGCGACCACGTGACCCGCGGCCAGCTGCTCGCAGTGATCGATTCGGGCGATATGGCGCAGGCCAATGCGGACGTGGTCAAGGCCACCGATGCGCTCGCCCTGGCCAAGAAGGCGCTGGACCGCGCGCGGGGTGTGCAGCAGGCGGGCGGCAACGCGGTGAAGGATCTGGAAACCGCGCAGAGCAACGACAACCAGGCCCAGGCCGAGATGGACCGCGCGCAAACGCGTCTACGCTCCTTGAGCGCCGAAGGTCAGCAGGGGACGTCGCGCAGCATCCGCATCACGGCACCCATGAGCGGCTACATCACGGCGCTGAGCGCCGCTCCCGGCACCTACGCTAACGATGCCAACGCCGTGCTGATGACCATTTCCGACCTCGATTCAGTCTGGATCACTGCCAACGTGCCGGAAGCCGACGTCGGCCACATTGCCAAGGGGCAGGCGATGGACGCGACGTTGTCTGCCTACCCGGATCAGGCCTTCCATGGTCAGGTGAGTTTCGTCAGCCAGGTGCTGCAGTCCGATACGCGTCGCGACATGGTGCGCGCAGTGTTCTCCAACTCGGATGGACGCCTGAAGCCGAACATGTTCGCCCAGGCCAGCATCGCCGTGCCGCAGCCTGCACAGGTGCTCGTGCCCCAATCCGCATTGCTGATGAACAACGACAACACTACCGTGTTCGTGGAAGTGTCGCCGTGGACGTTCGAGCGCCACACCGTGGAGCTGAGCTACGACGAAACGGCCGGTGCCCGCGTACTGAAGGGCCTCAAGGCCGGCGATCGCGTGGTGGTGAAGGGCGGGGTTCTGCTCAATGATTAACGCGATCTTCCACTTCTGCTTCCAGAAGCGCGTGCTCTTCATCGTCGTTTCGGCGCTGGTGTTGTGCTTCGGCTATTACTCGTGGACGCAGTTGGCCATTGAGGCCTATCCGGAGCTGAGCGACGTCACCGCCCAGGTGACCACGCAGGTGCCGGGTCTCGCCGCGGAGGAAATCGAACAGCAGATCACCATTCCGTTGGAGCGTGGCCTGTCGGGAACGCCGGGCCTGGTGAGCATGCGTTCGAGCAGCACGTTTGGCCTGTCGCTGATCACCCTGGTGTTCAAGGATGGCGCCGAGGATTACTGGTCACGCCAACGCGTGATGGAGCGCATCAGCCAGGTGACGTTGCCGCCGGGCATCACGCCCGGGCTTGATCCTGTGTCCGGCCCGGCAGGTGAGATCTATCGCTACACGCTTGAATCGACCAGCAAGAATCTGATGGAGCTGTCGGAGCTTCAGCGTTGGGTGGTGGTGCCCGCACTGGAGCGCGTTTCCGGCGTTGCCAACGTGGACATCTTTGGCGGCTTCACCAAGGAGTTCCGGTTGGAACTCGACCCGAACAAGCTGCTGAAATATGGCGTCAGCATCAGTCAGGTCAGCAGCGCGATTTCTGCCAACACCGCCAATGCAGGCGGCGGGCGCATCACCCGCGGTGAGCAGTCGTACATCGTGCGTGGCATCGGCATGGTGCATACGCTGAAGGATCTGGGTGATGTCGTGGTGACCCAGAGCAATGGCGTGCCCGTACTCGTGCGCGATCTCGGCAAGCTGGAGTACGGCCATCAGGTTCGCGAGGGCATTCTCGGCAAGGACAACAACCCCGATACCATCGAGGGCATTGTCGATCTTCTCAAGTATGAAAATCCTTCTCGTGTGTTGGAGGGTATCCACTCCACAGTCGCTGAGCTGAACAAGCAGCTCGCGGCGCAGGATGTGCGCATCGTGCCGTATATCGACCGCGATGACTTGGTCGAGGCCACCAAGGAAAAGGTCTTCCACACCGTGATGGAAGGCGTGGGCCTGGTGTGCATTGTGCTGATCCTGTTCCTGGGCAGCCCGCGCTCGGCCATGGTGGCGGCGGTGGCCATTCCCATGTCGCTGGTGACGGTGTTCATCCTGATGCAGTTCACGCATATGCCGGCGAACTTGTTCTCGCTGGGTGCTATCGACTTCGGTGTGATCGTGGACGGCACCATCGTGGTGACGGAAGCCATCTTGCGTCGCCGCGAGGAGAAGCCCGAGGCCGTACTCACCGAAGACGACGTGATGACGGTGACCAAGCATGTAGGTCGCTCGATCTTCTTCGCCACCTTGATCATCGTCACGGCTTACTTGCCGTTGTTCGCGTTCGAGCATGCTGAGGGCAAGCTGTTCCGCCCTATGGCATTCACCGTGGGCTACGCGCTATTGGCGGCCTTGCTTTGCACGGTCACGCTCACGCCGGGATTGGCGTATATCGCGCTGCGCAAGCCGCGGAAGATCTTCCACAACAAGCCGCTGGAGCGTCTGCAGCGCGCGTATACAAACTCATTGGGCCGCCTGCTGGGCAAGTTGCCGATTGTGTACTCGGTGGCCGGCGTCGCTTTTGCCGGCGTGCTGATACTGGGTATGACCATTGGCCGCGAATTCTTGCCCGAGCTGGACGAAGGCTCGCTGTGGCTGCAGGTGCAGATGCCCACCGGTCTGTCGCTGGACAAGGCCAGTGCCATGACAGCGGATCTGCGTCGCGCAGTGCGCGAATTTCCCGAAGTGTCCTTCATCGTCACCCAGTTGGGTCGCAATGACACGGGTACCGACCCGTGGACACCGTCACACGTCGAGTCTGGCGTGGGATTGAAGCCGTACGACAAATGGCCGGATCATGAGAGCAAGGCGGAGTTTCTGCGTCGCTTCAATGCCCGCATGCAACAGATCCCCGGCATCTCGGTCGGCATCAGCCAGCCTATCGTTGACGGCGAGAACGACATGATCGGTGGTGCGCACAGCCCATTGGTGTTGCGCATCTATGGCGACGACCTCAGCGAACTGCGCCGCATCGGCGGCGAGATCGTGGACGTGCTGCATGGGGTGCGTGGCACGGCGGATGCATCGATCTTTCAGGAGCCGCCGATCCCGCAGCTGGCGATCACTGCCGATCGCGATGCGGCGGCACGCTACGGCATCAATGTCGGCGATATAAGCAATCTCATTCAGACGGCCATTGGTGGATCACCGATCACGCAAGTATATGTGGGGGACCGCACCTACAATGTGACGGCACGCCTCTCCAACGAGACTGCAAACAGCCTGGAAGCCATCGGCCAGTTGCCTTTGACCTCTGCCAGCGGGGCGCAAGTACCGTTGAAGCAAGTGGCGGATATCCGCTACAAGACGGGCGAAAGCACCATCGCACACGAGCAGACCAAACGGCAGATCACCATTCGCGTGGACAACCGTGATCGCGCGCTTTCCGAGTACCTTGCTGATGCGCAAGCCCAGATCGATGCCAAGGTGCATTTCGACAAGCAGGCCTATCAGCTGCAATGGGCTGGAACATTCGAGAATCAACAGCGAGCGCAGGCCCGTCTCGTGGTGGTGATGAGCTTGGTGCTGGCGATTATGCTGGTGTTCCTGTTCTTCGAATTCGGCAAGCTGCATCAGGCGGTGATGGTATTGGCGGTCGTTCCGCTGGCGACCGTCGGTGGCCTGATTTCACTGCACGTGCGCGGGGAGACGCTCAATATCGCTACTGCTGTGGGCTTCATCGCGTTGTTCGGTGTCGCGGTACAGAACGGCATCATCATGGTGGCCAACATCAATCGCGTGCGTAAGGAAGGCCTGCACCTGCGTGATGCCGTGCTGGAAGGCGCTACCGAGCGTTTCCGCCCCGTGTTGATGACGGCCACCGTGGCCAGCGTAGGCATGTTGCCGGCAGCGCTCGCCACCGGCATTGGCACTGACGTGCAGCGCGGACTCGCCACCGTGGTGGTGGGCGGTCTACCTATCGCGACACTGCTGACGCTGTTCATCCTTCCGGGCTTCTATTTCGCCATCGAGCGATTCATTGAGCGCCGTCGTCGCCAACATCGTCCGCACCCGTCGAAGGTGCTGTGATCATGAAAAAGACCACGTTCCGTCATTCGATTCGTCCGCTGCTCGCATGGAGCATCGCCGTTGCTCTTGCCGGTTGTGCCGTCGGGCCGAACTACAAGCGGCCCCAGGCGCCCGAAGCCACAGAGTACGCACCCGCACCGATCGCGCACGACACCGCGTCGGGGATTGGCCCGGGTGGCGAGTCGCAGCATCTGCTGCAGTCCATGGATATTCCTGGCCAGTGGTGGACGCTGTTCCACTCCGAACCGCTCAATGCGTTGATTGATGATGCGCTCAAGCACAACCCGGACGTGGAAGCCGCGCACGCCTCGCTCAAAGTGGCGTGGGAGGCCGTGTATGCACAGCGCGGAGCGTATTTCCCCCAGGTCAATGCCAACGCGAACTCCACGCGGACGGATACCGCTAACGACGTGGCCAGCGGTGCGGCGTCCAACGCGAGCCTTTACAACCTGACCACGGCGCAGGTCAGCGTGTCGTACGTGCTCGACCTGTGGGGCGGCAACCGTCGCCAGGTGGAATCGCTGGTGGCGCAAGCCAATCAGCAGCGCTATCAGTTGGAAGCCACCTACCTCACGTTGACCAGCAATGTGGCGAATGCGGCCATCGAGGAAGCCTCGTTGCGCGCGCAGATCCAGACGACGCACGAGATCATCGAAGCGCAGACTCGCATTCTCGACACCTTGCAGAGACAGCGCACGCTGGGCGACGTATCCGATGCGATCGTGGCTGCCCAGGTCACTGCGCTGGAGCAGAGCAGGGCCACGCTGCCGCCGCTGGACAAGCAACTGGCGCAGCAGCGCGATCTGCTGGCCACTCTGACCGGACGCACGCCGGATCAGCGCATCGATGCGCAGTTCACGCTGGACAGCCTGCAGCTTCCCTCCGACCTGCCGCTCAGCCTGCCGGCGCAACTGGTGGAACAGCGGCCCGACGTACGCATGGCGGAGGAACAGTTGCATTCGGCCAGTGCGCAGGTGGGCGTTGCGATCGCCAATCGGCTGCCCAACGTGCAGATCAACGGTTCGTTTGGCGGGACCTCGGAAAAGGCCAGCCAGGTATTCAGCGCGGGCAGCGGTTTCTGGAGCCTCGGGGCGTCAGTGACGCAGCCTTTGTTCGATGGCGGCACACTCAAGCACAAGCAGCGTGGTGCGGAAGCAGCCTATACGCAGGCTGCCGCGCAGTACCGCAGCACGGTACTTCAGGCGGTGCAGAACATGGCCGACACGCTGCACGCCATCGATGCGGATGCTCAGGCGCTGGCGGCCAACGAACGCGCCGAACGCGCAGCGGCGCATAGCCTCGATGTGGCGAAACGGCAGCTGGCACTGGGTGATCTGAGCGAAAGCGCCATGCTTAGTACCGAGCTGGCGTGGCAGCAGACGGCGCTGGCGCTGGTGCAGGCACGAGCTGCGCGTTATGCCGATACCGTTGCCTTGTTCCAGGCGTTGGGTGGCGGTTGGTGGCATCGCAAGGATGTGGAAGACGTCGCTACGGGGCGTACAGAAGGCTCGCACTGAACCGTAGGGTTGGCGCTGCCGTGATGCAGTGTCAGCCTTCGAGCTCGATGCCCAGGCTGTCCAGCAGGGCAACCGCTTCCGGTAGCGAGAAGCGTGCGTGCTTGATGTCGTTATGGAATACGTCGATGCGATAGTTTTGCGCATCTATGAAATTGGCCCGTCCGAGCCGAGTGCGCGCAAATACGCTGTCGCGCAAGTCGGTGCCGTGGAAATCGGCGTCCTCGCAATTCGCGTCAGTGAAATCCACATCCAGCGCGCGGCATTCGATCAGCGCGAACTCGCGCAGGTCCAGGCCGAAGAACGAAGAGTCATTGATCACGCAGCGTTCGAAAGCGAGGGCTTTGGCCATGCGTACGCGCGGCCAGTGGGCGCGAGTCCAATCGATGCCCACCATCTTGCAGTCGATGAAACGGGCCGCATCGAAGCCGCTGCCGGTGAGCTTTGCCAGGCTCAGATTGCACTCGCGGAACTCGCAGTCGCTGAAACGGCAGCGCGCCAGCGTGGCCTCGCTGAACTGGCAGCGGACGAAGCTGCAGTCGTGGAAGCGGATGCCATCGAGGGTGGCGCCGTTGGCTTGCACGTCCTCGAACGTCGCGTCGTCGTAGGCCTTATCGGTCCAGGGCAGGGCAGTCATGCGTGGATCAGCGCGAGCCCGGTTCGCACGTCACGCGCCGCTTATGGCGCCACCACAGCACCAGTGCCACCAGCAGCACTGCGCCGCCGACCAGCCACAGGCCGTTCTGGCCACGATGGATCCATTTGGCTAGCCACTCGTGATTGTCGGCGCCGAAGTAGCCCAGATACACCCAGATCGGCACGCTGATCAGCGCGGCCAGTCCGTCGAGCAGGAAGAAGCGCAGGAAGGTCACACGGTGCGTAGAGCCTGCGGTGATGAACACCGCTGTGCGCATGCCGGGCAGGAAGCGTGCGATGAACATCAGGCGGTTGCCATAACGCTCGAACTTTTCCTGCACCTTGGCGTAGCGCTCGGGCGTGAGCACGCGCGCTACGAAACGCAGCTTGAGGATGCGTGCACCGAAGTGATGGCCAAGCAGGAACATGCCCGCGTCGCCCACCAGTACGCCGGCCATACCGACACCGAACATGGTGTGCACGTTGGCGTAGCCGAGGCCGGCGATGACACCACCGGCGACGAGGGTGATGTCCTCGGGCAAAGGCACGCCGGCGCCGCACAGCAACAACGCGAGGAATACCGCGAGGTAGCCGTTCTCAGCGAACACCGTGATCAGTCGTTCAAGCAGTTCCATCTACATCCATGCCTTGGCGGACTACCCAATGCTTCACAAGAGGATTCGATGATCCCATACGAAGACGTCCATACGCTTGTCGCAGCGCAGGATGTCCCATGTTCCCTCTTTCAAAGGGCATCGCTGGGGCGAGGCGGGCATCTTGCCGGGTGGTTGGTTAGAACCCTGTTGTGTCGTGCCGGGGGCGCCCGTGGGGCGTCGTGTCAAGCGGAAGGCCTGGTCACCCTTGCGGCGAGCAGCTCGCGCAGTTCCGCTTTTTCCGCGCTGTCCAGTGTGCTTTCGCGGCTCTTGGCGGTGAGCCAGTCGCGGCGCTGGATCACCGCTTGCTGTTCCATGCGCCGCAATGCGTCGAAGAACTCGGCGCGCTGCGCTTCCGGTTCCCCCACCACCATGGCCGCCATCAGCTTCTGTAGGGCGGGGTACTCGGGGCGCTCGGCGAAGTGTTCCACCAGCATGGCCGGGTTGATGCCCGGCCGCGATCGCGCTATGTCGATCAGCTCGGCCAGCAGTTCCACGCCGGGCTTGTCCATGCGCAGGAAGCCGTACGGTCGTTCCACCTGATCGGCAGCGCCGGGTTGCGCCAGCAGCAGGGCGATGGCGCTGCGCACCAGCGAGCGTTGCACCACGGTGGGACGATTCACCGATGTGCGCGGTGCGGGTGCGGTGTCGAGAGTCGCGCGCGCGCCGGTACGTTTTTCCAGCTCCTGCGCCATCAGGTCGCGGAACGCGCCGTCAGGCAGGCGGGCGATCAGGGGGCGTGCACGTTCGGCCAGACGCGCGCGGCCGTCCAGGCTGCCGGTGTCGACGTCGTGTGCCAGCTCGCCGAAGAAATACTCGGAGAGCGGCGTCGCGGCTTTCAGGCGTTTCTCGAAACCGTCTTTGCCTTCCTTGCGGATCAGCGTGTCCGGGTCCTCGCCATCAGGCAGGAAAAGGAAGTACGCCTGCCGACCGTCGCGAAGGCGTGGTAGTGCCGATTCCAAGGCCTTCCACGCGGCGGCTCGGCCCGCGCGGTCGCCGTCGAAGCAGAACACCACGTCGGGCGCGGCGCGGAATAGCACTTCGGTGTGCTCCGGCGTGGTCGCGGTGCCCAGCGTGGCCACCGCGATGGGCAGGCCGGCCTGGTGCATGGCAATCACGTCCATGTAGCCCTCGACCACCACGATGCGCGCAAGACTGGGATTGGCCTGCTTTACCTGCCACATCGCAAACAGTTCGCGGCCTTTGTGGAACAGCGGCGTTTCTGGCGAGTTGAGGTACTTGGGGCCAGGCTCTTTTTGAGGAGTGCGGGCAGGGGTGCCCGCTTCTTGACCTTCGCGCGCAGGAGGCGCGCTGGAAATAATGCGGCCGCCGAACGCGATCACACGGCCGCGTCGATCGAGAATGGGGAACATCAGGCGTTCGCGGAACCGGTCGTAACGGTTGCCACGCTCGTTGCTGGCTACCATGCCGGCTTCGTTGAGCAGCTTCATGCGGCGATCGTTGCCGCCGAGCGCCTTGATCACGCCGTCGAAACCGGCGGGCGCCCAACCGATACGGAAGCGCTGGATGGTCTGTGCATCCAGTCCGCGCTTCTTGCAGTAAGCCTGCGCTTCGGCGCTGTGCGGCAGCTCCTTTTCGTACCAGCCGGCCGCAGAGTCGAGCAGCGAGTAGAGATCGGTCTTGTCCTCGCGAGGACGATCGTCGCCGCCTTCGCGGGGCACGGTAAGGCCGACCGATTGCGCCAGTTCTTCCACCGCATCGGGGAATTCCAGGCGCTCGTAGTCCATCAGGAACTTCACCGCGCTGCCGTGCGCGCCGCAGCCGAAGCAATGGTAGAACTGCTTGGCGGGACTCACGTAGAACGATGGCGAGCGTTCGTTGTGGAACGGGCAGCAGGCGGTCCATTCGCGGCCGGCTTTCTTCAGCGGCACGCGCCGCTCGATCACGTCAACGATGTCGACGCGGGCAAGCAGTTCATCGATGAAGCTGTCTGGGATACGTCCGCGCATAAGGCGCTTAGTTTATCGGCTGTGGCGTGCTGGCGGGCGCGTTTCTGGCCGCGTGTCCCCCGATTCGGGCCGCACGGCCCACTGTGCCTGTCATCGGGCTGCCCTATGCTGTGGTTGGGGAAGCCGTCATGGCTTGGGGGTGACATGGGGAATGTATTGGGGATGGCCCGTTCGGGCCTGCAGGTGCGTTTTCGTCCTGCCGCGCCGGAGGACGTCGAAGTGGCGGTGCCGCTGATCTATAGCTCTGGCCCGACAGCGTTTGATTACGTGTTTGCCACCCGCGATGGCGATGATGCACAGGCCTTTCTGCGGCACTGCTTCGTCGATGGTGCAGGTGAGTTCGGTTGGCGCAACCACTGTGTGGGCATGGTGGACGGCCGGGTGGTGGCGGTGGGGGCCGGATATGGCGCCGACACCAAATGGTCCTTCACTCTTGCGGCAGCCCGCCAGATCCTGGGGCACTACGGGACGCGTCGCGCACTGGGCGCTATAGGGCGTGGGTTGCGGGTGGAGTCAGTGATACGGCCGCCCGACGGCGACATGCATTACCTAGCGCATCTTGCGGTGGTGCCGGAGTTGCGCGGCCGTGGCATCGGCCGCGCCTTGATCGATCAATTGGTCGGTATGGCGCGCGATGCGGGTCGGAGTCGCATCACCCTGGATGTCGCCGTCAGCAATCCCCGCGCCGAGGCCATGTATCGGCGGACCCGCTTCAAAGTCATTGGCGAGCGCAAATCGCGGCTCGCCAACGAGCAGGGGCGTGTGCCCGACCATCGGCGCATGGAACGCATCATCGACTGAGCTACGCCAGGTGGATCAGGCCGATCACGGCCAGCAGGGCGAGCAGGAACAGGATGATGAAGATCGCGAACAGGATCTTGGCGATCCCTCCGGTTACGCCGGATAGCGTGCCGAAACCCAGCCAGCCGGTCACGAGGGAAACGATGGCGAGGATGATGGCCCATTTCAGCATGTGGCACTCCCGTGGGGAAACGATGCCGCCGGCTGGACCGGTGACCATGCCGTTCTAGGTTTCACCACGTGAAGGCCATGCAGCAGACATGTGGATGGCGGCCTGGTTCGTTCATGCATGCGTAGACCGCGTGAACAAAAGCGACAGGCTTCGACCGTGCCGAGTCACGGGGCCGAGCAGGGCCTGCGCCGCAAGCGACGCAGGCAGGGCTTTCCGTTTAGCCGGCCAAGCGTGCCTTGATGCGGCCCGACACCACGCCCATGTCGGCGCGGCCAGCAGCCTTTTCCTTCACGGCGGCCACTACCTTACCCATGTCGCGGGCGGAGCTGGCGCCGGTCTCGGTGATGGCGGCGGTGATCAGGGCGTCGATTTCCTCGTCGCCGAGCTTGGCCGGCAGGTAGGTGTCGATCACCTTCATCTCAGCGTGCTCTATGTCAGCTAGGTCCTGGCGATTGGCCGCCTCGAACTGGCTGATGGAGTCCTTGCGCTGCTTGACCATCTTCTCCAGCACGGCCAGCGTCTGCACGTCGTCGAGCTCGATGCGCTCGTCTACTTCGCGCTGCTTGATCGCGGCCAGGATCAGGCGGATCACGCCGAGGCGATCCTTCTCGCCGCTGCGCATGGCGGCCTTCATGTCGTCAGTGAGCTGCTGCTTAAGGGTCATGATCTTTTCCTTGGGAAACACAAAAGCCGGCGTTGCTGAGGCAACGCCGGCTAGTGTAGGTCTACTGACTTAGCGGCAGCGGATGGACGCGCCAGCTGCCAGGCTACCTGTCATGGCGCCTAATGGAACAAGGCGCCAGAAGCCACAAACCGTCCGCAGGGCGGACGAAGGGCTCAGTACAGGCGCGTACGACGCGACGTGTCGCGCGAGAGACGACGCAGGTGACGCTTCACGGCTGCAGCGCGCTTGCGCTTACGCTCCTGGGTCGGCTTCTCATAGAACTCGCGCTTGCGGGTCTCGGCCAGGACGCCGGCCTTTTCGCAGGTGCGCTTGAAGCGACGGAGGGCAAGCTCGAACGGCTCGTTCTCGCGGACTTTTACGCTGGGCATGGAAACTCCAAGTGGTAGACTGGCTCGCCTGAACGGGCCGTTTGAATACGGTGAGCCGCGAAGTATAACGTGGAAACGACAGCAATTTCAAAGCCCCAGTACAACCCAGTGGTGAACAAGCCAGTGCTGGGCATCGAGACCTCCTGCGACGAGACCGGCGTAGCCCTGCTGCGCTGGGAACCGGCCGCGCCCGGTACCGGTCTCCTTTCACATACCCTTTACAGCCAGATCAAGCTGCACGCTGAGTACGGCGGGGTGGTGCCGGAGCTGGCCAGCCGCGATCACGTGCGCAAGCTGCTGCCGCTGGTGCGCGAGGCGCTGGCGCAGGCGGGGCTTACCCCGGCTGACCTCGGCGGCGTTGCCTACACCGCCGGTCCTGGCTTGGTCGGCGCCCTGCTGGTGGGGGCCTCTGCTGCCCGGGCCATGGCCTGGGCGCTGGGCGTGCCGGCCATCGGCGTGCACCACATGGAAGGCCACCTGCTGGCTCCACTGCTGGAGGAAGACCCGCCGGAGCCGCCATTTGTGGCGCTGCTGGTCTCGGGCGGCCACTCCATGCTGGTGGAAGTGAAGGGCATCGGCGAATACAAAATCCTGGGCGACACGCTGGACGATGCCGCCGGCGAGGCCTTCGACAAGACGGCCAAGATGATGGGCCTGCCGTATCCAGGCGGTCCCGCCCTTGCCAAGCTGGCGGAGCAAGGCAGACCGGGCGTGTTCCGTTTCTCGCGCCCCATGACCGACCGCCCCGGCCTCGATTTCAGTTTCTCGGGCCTGAAGACCCAGGTGCTGCTGGCCTGGCAGCAGTCGGATCAGAGTGAGCAGACCCGTGCCGACATCGCTCGCGCATTTGAGGAAGCCATTGTCGACACGATGATCATCAAGTGCCGGCGCGCGCTGCAGGCGGCCGGCGCGAAGCGCCTGGTGATTGCCGGCGGCGTGGGCGCCAACAAGCGGTTGCGTGCCGAGTTGGCTGCGGCGGGCGCGAAGGATGGCTTCAAGGCGTACTTCCCGCGCTTGGCCTTCTGCACGGACAACGGCGCGATGATCGCCCTGGCCGGCGCGATCCGCCTGGCACATGGCCAGTATCAGGACGAATCGGTGCAGGTGTTCCCACGCTGGGACCTGGAAACGTTGCCGCCGGCGGTGTGAGCTCGCTTTTCCTGCAGACAGATCGGTAACCTATCCGGATGGATATCGTTTTCATCGAAGACCTGCGCATCGATACCGTCATCGGCATCTACGACTGGGAGCGCCGCGTGCGCCAGACGTTGTCGTTCGACATCGAGATGGCGTTCGACAACACCGTTCCCGCCGCGAGCGACGACATCACGCTCACGCTCAATTACAAGGACGTGTCCAAACGTCTGATCGACTATGTCAGCGACTCCAGCTTCGGGCTGGTAGAAACGCTGGCGGAGCGTTGTGCCGCGATCATCCGCGAGGAATTCGGGGTGTCGTGGGTGCGGCTGAAGCTGTCCAAGCCCGGCGCCGTGCGTGGCGCAAAATCGGTGGGTGTGCGCATTGAGCGCGGCACGCGCCCGCAGTGAAGCGTTGAGCCGATGGCACGCGTTTACCTGAGTCTGGGTTCTAACCTCGAACCCGTGCACCACCTCAACGCCGCGCTGGATGAATTGCGAGCGCATTTCGGCGCGATGTCCGTGTCGCCGGCCTACCGCAGCAAGTCAGTAGGCTTCGACGGGGCGGATTTCGTCAACCTCGCGGTCGGGTTGGATACCGACCTTTCTCCCGAAGCGCTCAACGATTGGCTGCACGCACTGGAAGATCGCCACGGCCGCCGCCGCGACGTGCCGCGTTATTCCGACCGCACGCTGGACGTGGACATCGTGCTCTATGACGACCTGGTACGGCGGGGCAAAGGGCACCTGGACATTCCGCGCAAGGAGCTGAAGCACGCCTTTGTGCTCAAGCCCATCGCAGACATCGCGCCCCAGCTTAGGCACCCGGTGAGCGGGCAGACGATGCAGGCCTTGTGGCAGGCATTTCCCGCAGAGAGCGAGCCGCTGGAGCCAGAACCGCTCTGACCGCGGCTGCACTGTCGCGGGAGCGCCGCAGCTGCTAGAAATCGCGCATCCATCACGGGACGGGGAGAAAGGGGTATGGCAGGTCGTTTCGCACGCAGTTGGAGCCTGATGAAGGCCAGCGCCGACGTATTGCGCTCGGACAAATCTCTTTTGATGTTTCCGTTGGCCTCCAGCATCTGCTGTCTGCTGGTCGCCGCGAGTTTCCTGATCCCGGTGATCGCCGCCATGGTGGCTGCCGGTGACGTGGCGGAGCAGGGGCATCGCATGACCGCGGGCGGTTATGTGTTGATGTTCCTGTTCTACCTAGCGCAGTACCTTGTGATCATCTTCTTCAATACCGCACTTGCCGCTGCTGCGCTTGCACGCCTGCGCGGGGAAGAAACCAGCTTTGGCGAAGGTATGGCGGTTGCCCGTTCGCGCATCGTCAGCATCGTCGGCTATGCATTGATCGCCGCTACGGTGGGCCTGGTGCTGCGCGCACTGCAGGAGCGCTTGGGCTTGATCGGGCGCCTCGTGGTCGGTTTCCTTGGCCTCGCGTGGACCGTGGCGACCTTCCTCGTCGTGCCGGTACTGGCCAGCCAGGACGTGGGGCCGACGGAAGCGATCTCGCGCAGCGTCGAACTGCTCAAGCGCACCTGGGGCGAGAACATCATCGGCAATGCCGGCATCGGCGTGGTGTTCGGCCTGCTGATGTTCCTCGCGGTCGTGGTCGCGGCCCTGCTGGTCGGTGGCGCGTTCGCTACGCAATCGATGGCTGCGATCATTGTTGCCATCGTGATTGTGGTGGTGGGACTCACCATGCTCGGCCTGATTCAGGCGTCGCTGCAGGGCATTTATGCCGCTGCGTTGTATCGCTATGCCGAGGACGGCGAAGTGGGTTACGGCTTCGATCAGGCCATGCTGGAACAGGCGTTCAAGCCGAAGAAATAAATAGGTGCGCCATCGGGAACGTCGTGTGGCCGCGCATCGTCGCGGCCACATGCGTTTATACGGACAGCGTTCGGCCGCCATCCACGCGAATGATCTGCCCGGTGACGAATGGAGCATCGCGCAACAGCCACAGCACCGCACCGGCGACGTCTTCCGGCGAGCCTGCGCGACGTAACGGAGTGCGCGCGAGCATGGCCTGCTGATCGTCATAAGGTTTGCCGTCGCTGGGCCACATGACGGCGCCGGGCGCTACGCCGTTGACACGCACGTCGGGGCCCAGGTCCAGCGCGAGCGAGCGTGTCATCGCTTCGAGCGCGGCCTTCGCCATGCAGTAGACCGGGTGGTTGGCGAGCGGTCGTTCCGCATAGATGTCCACCATGTTGACGATGGCGCCACGTGCTTCACGAAGTGCTGGCGTCGCGGCCTGCGCGATGAAGAACGGTGCCTGCGCATTCGATGCGAATAATTCGTTCCATTGCGCTGGCGTGGCTGTGCCGACCGGTGTGGGATAAAACGCCGAGGCGTTGTTGACGAGTGCATCGAGGCGGCCAAAGCGATCGACTACGCGCTGCACCATTGCTGGCAACACGTCGAGATCGGCCAGTTCGGCCTGCACGGTGAAGGTGCTGTCGCTGCGCTGGCGCTCCAGTGAGGCGGAGAGCAGTTCGGCCTCCGCCGCGGAGTGGCGGTAATGCAAGGCAAGGTCATAGCCTGCGGCATGCAGGGTGCGCGCTATGACGGCGCCGACACGCTTACCCGCGCCGGTGATCAGGGCGACGGGGCGCTCGTGGCGTGGACTCATGCGGTGCTCCTGTATAGCGCGATCAGGCGGAGAGCTTGCCGCAAAGCGTTAGTGGCGTCATCACGCGGGCGTAGCCGTTTCTGCGTCGGGTTCGTCGGCCGGCGGTGTTTCGGTGGCGAATGGCTGGCCGAACATGGCGATGGCGGTACGCGCCACCTGCGCGGTGTCGTAATACGCGTAGCCGCCCACGCCCATGGCACCGACCAGCGGCAGCCAGCGCGAGATACCGCTACCGATGGCGCGCTGGGTGACCTTGATGCCCACGGTCTTGGCCACGCGTTCGATCACGGAGTAAGTGATGCGCCGGAACAACAGGCGATCGCCTACGCGTACCACCAGGTCGCGGAACGCCTGCGCGGCGGTATGGCGAAACAGGCACCACAGCATCTGCTCACGCCCCAGTTCCTGATGCTGGCCGTAGGCGGCGGCGATGTCGCTGACCATCTGGGCTTGGATCTTCCAGATGGCGATGACTTCGGGCAGCACCGTCAGCCAGCCGAGCGGCCCCGGGGGCAGGGCTAGCGAGCCGGCGGTCAGGCCTGCCCGCTGCTGGGCCCGTGCGGCAAGGCGACGGGCTTCCTTCTCGGGATCTGTGGCCCCGGGCACGTTGCTGCCGGGGATCTGGCTCACGAAGTCCAGGATGGCCTGGGTCACGCGGCTGTGGTCCTGGATCACGGCTGGAAGCTGGGAGGACGACTTGGGCATGGTGCGGCTCGGGTGGGGCGGCACAAGCCGCATAGCGCCCAGTCTAGGCCGCCCGGGTGAAATCCCGCTGAGCCCGGGCCCGCCGGGGCTGAACGAGGGAACTTGTCCGGGCAGGCATGACTTCTGGGGCAGGCGCGCCCCAGGGTAGAATGGCAATGTTATAACGTATCGAAAATAACAACTTCACCGCCCCTTTCCGGAAAACCGATGAAACGTACCTTGCTTGCCTTGAGTCTTGCCGTTGCGCTGGGCGCCGCCCCGGCCGTTTTTGCCCAGACGACTGCGACCCCGGACACCAGTACTGTCGCCCCCAGTTCCAATGGCGGCGGCAGCGATACGGACAGCACCAGCGTCAGCGCCACCCGCAACAAGCCGGCCAAGGTGAAGGAGCTGGGTGCAGTGGACGTGACCGCCGCGCTCGATCAGGCCCGCAATTCGCTGTCACCGGACACCGGCAGCAGCCAATACGTGATCGACAAGAAGGCCATCCAGGCAATGCCACTGGGTGATTCCACCCCGTTGAACCAGGTGATCCTGCAGGCGCCGGGTGTAGTGCAGGATTCCTACGGCGGCTTGCACGTGCGCGGTGACCACGCGAACCTGCAGTACCGCATCAATGGCGTAATCATTCCCGAGGCGATTTCCGGCTTCGGCCAATCGCTGGACGCGCGCACCATCCAGAGCGTGACGCTGCTCGACGGTGCGCTGCCGGCACAGTACGGCCTGCGTACGGCGGCAGTGGTAGACATCGATACCAAGAGCGGCCATGACCTGGGCAATGGCGGCAGCGTCGGCATCATGGGCGGCTCGTTTGGCACCATCAACCCGAATGCCTCGCTTTGGGGCAGCAGTGATCGCTGGAGCTGGTTCGTCACCGCCAACTATCTGGAGAACGACGTCGGCATCGAAAACCCGACCTCCAGCCGCAAGCCGATCCACGACCACACCAATCAGGTGAAGGGCTTTGGTGATGTGTCGTACCTGATCGACGACGATACGCGTCTGAGCTTCATGTTCGGTGCGACCAACAATCGCTTCCAGATTCCCAACAACCCGAACCAGACGCCGCAGTTCGGCTACCTGGACACGGTGGACTTCAACTCCGCCAACCTCAATGAGCGCCAGAAGGAAAAGCTGACCTTCGGTGTGTTGTCGCTGCAGGGCAAGCTGGGCAAGACGGATTACCAGGTGTCGCTCGGCGCGCGCTATACCCACGTGGGTTACACGCCGGACGATATCGGCGATCTGATGTTCAACGGCGTCGCTTCCACCATTAACCGCACCAACAAAGCTGGCACGCTGCAAGCGGATTTCTCCACTCCGCTGGGTGAAAGCCATACGCTGCGTTACGGCCTGTACGGCGAATTCGAGCGCGGTAACATCAGCAACAACTCGCTGGTGTTCCCGGCCAACCCGGACGGCTCGCAGGCCAGCACGACGCCCATCGGCATCTACGACGCCACCAGGTTGCTGGCCCGTACCTGGTCGGCCTATCTGCAGGACGAGTGGAGCATCAGCGACAAGTGGACCGTGAACTACGGCGTGCGCGGTGACCGCTACGAGCTGTTCCGCACTGAGAGCCAGTTGAGTCCGCGCGTGGGCGTGGTCTACCAAGCCACCGACAGCACTACCATCCATGCCGGCTACTCGCGCTACTTCACGCCGCCGGCGACGGAAGTGATCGACGACACCAACATCGCCCGTTTCAACGGCACCACCAACCAACTGCCGAGCGGCGGCAACAATCTGCCGCTGTCCGAGCGCTCTAACTATTACGACCTGGGCATCCAGCAGCAGGTCGGTTCCACGCTTACGCTCGGCCTGGATGCGTACTACCGCGAGGTTGACCGCCTGCAGGACGAGGGCCAGTTCGGCACGGCGCTGATCTACTCCAACTTCAACTACAACCAGGGCCGCATCCGCGGCGTGGAGTTCACTGCCAACTACGACAACGGCCCGGTCACCGCGTACTTCAATGCGTCGTACAATCGGGCCATGGGCAAGCAGGTGCTCACCGGCCAGTACAACTTCAGCCCGGAAGAGCTGGCGTACATCGCCGACAACTGGATCCACCTGGACCACGACCAGAAGCTGACCTCATCGGGCGGCATCAGCTATGCGTTCGACAAGACCACGCGCGTGGGCGCTGATTACCTCTTCGGCAGCGGCCTGCGCAAGGGCGCGCCGGGCGTACCGAACGGCGCCTCGCTGCCGTACTACTTCCAGCTCAACCTCAACGTGGGTCATGACTTCACCTTTGGCAGCTTCGGCACCGTGAAGACACAGCTGGCAGTGATCAACGTGCTCGACCGCACCTACGAGCTGCGCGACGGCACCGGCGTTGGCGTGGGTGCGCCGCAGTTCGGTCCGCGGCGTGGCGTGTACCTGAGCCTGCAGAAGGATTTTAGTTTCTAACGGTCGCCAATCAGCGTAGCGAACGGCCGCATTCTGCAGCCGTTTCGTCGCCTTGTGTGCACTTGCCGATCAGCTGGGCCGATGCCCCCGCCATAGCCTTCCTCCCCCTCACGAGGCTATGGCGGGGCATGGGTTAAACTTGTCGCGTTCTCCTGCAGGCAACGCGCATGTCTTCCCGACTTCCTGATCCAGGCGCCGACGAACGCGCCCACTCCGACCGATTGTTGACGCGCCTGCGCGAGGAAATCGCCGCGCATGGTCCCATGCCGTTCTCGCAGTACATGGAGCGTTGCCTGTACGCGCCTGGTCTGGGCTACTACAGCGCGGGCAAAACCAAGTTCGGTGAAGCGGGTGATTTCATCACGGCGCCGGAGTTGGGCGATTTGTTCGCGCGCTGCGTGGTCAATGCCACGTATCCGGTCATCCAGATGCTGGGTGACGACGCTGATTTCCTCGAGCTGGGCGGTGGCAGTGGTGCCTTTGCCGAAGCCGCGCTCAAGGCGTTCGCCGCCCAGGGTACGGTGCCGCGCCGCTACTACATCCTCGAACCCAGCGCTGACCTGCGCGAACGCCAGCGTGAGCGTCTGGCCACCGCTTTGCCATCCGAACTCTTTGCGCATGTGCTGTGGCTGGACCGTCCGCCGGAACAGGATTGGCAAGGCGTGCTGTTCGCCAACGAGGTGATCGATGCCTTGCCGACCACGCGCTTCGCCATGCGCGCGGGTGAGGTTTATGAGGAATACGTCGCGCTGGATGGAGAAGGCCGCCTGATGCGCGTGGATCGCCCCGCCGACGCGCTGGTGTCGGGTGCCGTGCGTCATGTCGAGCGCGATCTCGAAACGGAGTTTCCTGACGGGTATCGCTCGGAAGTCCTGCCGCAACTGCCTTACTGGATCCAGGCCGTCGCGGGTTCCCTCACTGCCGGCATGATGGTGTTGGTGGACTACGGCTACGTGCGCAGCGAGTACTACCTGCCCGAGCGCAACGACGGCACTTTGCGCGCGTTTTATCGCCATCGCTCGCACAACGATCCGCTGCACCTGCCTGGCCTCAACGACCTGACGGCATCGGTCGACTTCACTGCGCTGGCCGAAGCTGGCAACAGCGCCAGCTTTGGGGTGGCCGGCTATATGCCGCAGGCGCAGTTTCTGATTGGCAGCGGATTGCAGGACGTTTTTGGCGCTGCTTACGAAGCGGCACCCGACGAAGCGGCGCAGTACAGCCTCGCCCAGCAGGTGAAGAAGCTCACGCTACCCGACCAAATGGGCGAGCGCTTTCAGGTCATGCTGTTCGCGCGCGGCATGGACGTGTTGCCGCTGCCGGCGGAGCTGTTGGAAGCGGATCAGGGCGACCGGCTCTAAGCATTACCGCCACGGGTAAGCCCATGGCGGAAGGTTATGCATGAACGTTGAGGGCCGATCCATCAGGTTTCTGCGTAGCTCGCGATGACCGGCGAACATGGGCGGGGCATGGCACCCCTATAACCTGCAGGACGACTGTGATCCTGCAGGTGCAGACAGATACGTCGCTGCCGTGATCAGGGCTGGGCCGGTGTACTGCCACTGGTGGAGGACGACGCCGGCAACACCGGCTTGCTGTCATCCGGACGCTTGCCTAGCTGGCCGTGTTTAAACAGGTACGCAGCGATCTGATAGTAGGCCGTGGCGTCGTCGACCTGGCCCTGATCCACCGGAACGTTTGGTACTGCGTCGCCGTTGTCGAAGTTCGGCTTTACCTGCTCCAGCTTACGCTGCGGCTCGAGCACGGTGAGCACGTCGCCGTGCAGGTAGCCGAGTTTTTCGTAGGTGGCCGGGAAGGCGCGTTCGCGGCCGGGCTCGAGCTGGAAGAGGTCGGCGCCGAAGAAGCGGCTGCGATAGCTGAAGTTCAACAAACCCATCAGCGTCGGGATGATGTCGACCTGCCCCATTTGCCGCGTGACACGCTGCGGTGGGATGTTCTTGGGCGAATAGATCCACAGCGGGATGTGATAACGGTTGATCGGCACACTGGTACGGCCCGCGCTGGAGGCGCAGTGATCGGCGGTGATCACGAAGACCGTGTCGTCAAAGTACGGCTTGCCCTGGGCACGCTTGAGGAAGTCGGCGATCGACCAGTCGGTGTACGCCACGGCGGCTTCGCGCGTGCCGTTCTTCTCCGGTACGCGGTTGGCTGGCACGGTGAACGGACGGTGGTTCGACGTCGTCATGATGTGCAGGAAGAACGGCTTGCCCTGTGCATGGGCCTCGTCCATCTGCTTGAGCGCCAGCGTGTAGAGATCTTCGTCGGCGACGCCCCACACGTTTTCGTGGTGGATGGTTTCGCCCTTGGCGATATCGTTGCGATCCACCGCGCGATAGCCGTTGTGCGCGAAGAAGTAGTTCATGTTGTCGAAGTAGCCGTAGCCACCGTAGACGAAATCGGACTGATAACCGCGGTCATTGAAGACATTCGCGGCAGAGAACAGATTCTCGTTGTTGTGCGCCTTCACGATGGAGTCGCCCGGCGTTGGCGGCACCGAGAGCGACAGTGCCTCCAGGCCGCGCACCGTACGGGTGCCGTTGGCGTAGAGGTTGTCGAAGAACATGCTCTTGTCGATCAGTGCGTCGAGATTGGGCGTGATGTCGCGCTTGTCGCCGAACTCCTTGAGGTAGTCGGCCGACAGGCTTTCCACGCTGATCAACACCACGTTGAGGTGCTTCTCCGGGCCCGTATGGCGGATCTCGCGGGTCAAATCGTGCGGATCGTCGCTGACGTAGGTGGCTTCGGGTGTCTTCACCAGTTCGCGCACGCGCTTGAATGCCTCGTCGTCAGGCAACGTGCGGTAGAAGCGCGAGTAGTCGAGGTGGCTGCTGCGGAAGGCGGCGACGAACTCGTAGACGCCATTGCCGGCCAACTCGTTCACGTAGGCGTTGTCGGAGTGGTCCTTGAAGGTACCCTTGATGCCCACGGCCGTAACGACCGTGATCAGCAGCCACACCAGCACTACCTTACCGCGCTGGAGGAAGGTGCTGCCGCCGTTGCGTGCCTTGAGGCCGCTACGGCTGAGCCACACGACCACCAGCGTGGCCAGCGCCAGCAGGCTGATCCAGGTGCCCAGCGGATAGGACTCGCGGATGTTGCCGATCACTTCGGTGGTGTAGACGAGATAGTCCACCGCAATGAAGTTAAAGCGGGTGCCGAACTCACCCCAGAACACCAGCTCCGACGCGGCCACGAACAGCAGGCCGAACAGCAGCACCGCGGCGCCGATGTAAAGCAGCCATTGCCCCAGGCGCGAGACATAGATGCGTTCGGGCACCAGCCACAGGTACAGCACCAACGGCCAGGCGAGGTAGATGAAGGCGATCAGGTCGTAGCTCAGACCCACGCCGAACGCGTAGGCCCAGTACAGCGGGTTATGCGGTACCCCGCCCCCGACCATGAAGAGCAGCACGATGCGGGTGAGCGCACCAATCAGCACGTAGCTGATGGCCAGCCACCACAGCGGGCGAAACCGCTGACGCAGCGGCGAGATCGGTTGGGGCGCAGTCGGCACGGAGAACTCCGGAAAAGCGGAAAACAGAGGTCAGGCCAAGAAACGGCCGGGCGGCATGATTGGGTGACCGCGGTTATATTTGGAGCCGGTTTAGCGGCGCCAAGTCAGCGAACAGTTAACTTTCTACCCTATTCCGGGTTGTCTTTCATCTGGCTTTGTCTGCGGGAGACTTCTGCACCGCAGCAATGGCGGTGGCGCGAGCGCCTGCCATGGCCTCGCCGATGGCCGGCCCCTGAAGGCCTTCGGCCACGAAAGGCTCGGAGCGCACGGCGGCCGCGGCATCGCGAGCGCGCTGCAGATAGT
Organism: Dyella sp. AD56; assembly: GCF_002878475.1. Taxonomy (NCBI): domain Bacteria; kingdom Pseudomonadati; phylum Pseudomonadota; class Gammaproteobacteria; order Lysobacterales; family Rhodanobacteraceae; genus Dyella; species Dyella sp. AD56. Next base: position 8,713 of record NZ_NRDP01000016.1, on the reverse strand, counting down.
CCGCCTGCGGGTAGGCGTCCTCTTCGTGGCCCAGGCGGCCCCGCTTGTCGGCCTCGCAGGCGGCGAGGAACAGCGAGAGCCTCTCGGGACGCCGCAATGCGTCCAGCGACGTGAGCAGACGCAGCACGGTCGACGGCTTCAGCTCGAAGGCGCGATGCGTGTTGAGGTGTTCCCGGCATACCAGCTCGGCCAGCGCGGCGTGTTCCGTGGGCACCTTCAGGCGTTCCGCCAGTTGCCGCAATGGTGCGACGCCAGCGTGTTCGTGACCCAGATGACGCGGCAGCACGTCGGCGGGTGTCAGTGCCTTGCCGAGGTCATGGGTGAGCGCGCAGAAACCCACCACGTCGTTGCCGGGCGCAATGCGGGCTGCCATGTCGAGCACCATCTCCACGTGTACACCCGTGTCGACCTCTGGATGAAATTCCGCGCGTTGTGGCACGCCGTAGAGCGCATCCACTTCGGGGAACAGTACGGCCAATGCGCCAGACTCTCGCAGCACGCGCAGGAATGCGGACGGCTGCGCTTCGGTCAATGCCTTGCGCGTTTCCTGCCACACGCGCTCCGGGACGAGATGATCGACCTCTCCATCCCGCACCATCTGCTGCATTAGCTGCATGGTCTCCGGGGCCACAGTGAAGCCCAGTGGCGCGAACCGCGCGGCGAAACGAGCCACGCGCAACAAGCGCACCGGGTCCTCGGCGAAGGCAGGCGACACGTGGCGCAGCAGGCGTTGTTCCAGGTCGCGCGCGCCGTGGAACGGATCGACCAGATGGCCGTCCTCACCTTGCGCCATGGCATTGATGGTGAGGTCGCGCCGTGCCAGATCTTCTTCTAGCGTTACCGACGGATCGGTGTGGAAGGCGAAGCCGTGATAACCCCGGCCCGTCTTGCGTTCCGTGCGCGCGAGTGCGTACTCCTCGCTGGTGCGGGGATGGAGGAATACCGGGAAATCCTTGCCCACTGGGCGGAAACCCTGTGCCAACATGTCGTCGGGCGTCGCACCGACCACAACATGGTCGTGATCGGTGACGGATCGGCCCAGCAGGTTGTCGCGGACGGCGCCGCCGACGAGATAGATGCGCATAGATGGATTCTGCCATGCGCGGCGCGATAAACCTGCCATTTACGCTTGCGAGCGTGCTTGCGCGCGACGCAGTGCGCTGCTGCGGAAAGTCACTTAACGTCCGGCGGAGCGCGCCACGGAAAGTCGCCGTTGCCGAGCTGGTTCCTTCAACAGCACAGGCAGCCACGGGGCCAGCGGCTGCGGCGTGATGCCCAGGGCCGCATAGCCGTCCACCTTGCCGATCGAATCGGTACGCAAGGAACGGAAATTATCGAGCGAGAACGGTTTGCCCGGCAGCCACTGGGCCACTTGCGCCTGCAGGCGGCCCAGGCCGTCCGGCAGCGAAATGATGGGCGTGTGCACGCCGATGGTGTCGCGGATCATGCGCACGATGTCACCCAGCGTCAGTACGTCCGGGCCGTACAGCTCGAAGCTCTGGTCCACGCCCACGTTGTCGTCGCCGATGCAGCGTGCCATCGCCTCGGCGACATCGCCCGCCCAGGTCGGCGCCATCCGCGAAGTGGCGCGGGCGAGTGGCAAGGCGGGCATCTGCCGCAACAGTGAGGCGAAACGGTCCACCAGGCCGCCACCCGCGCCGAACATCACGCTGGGCTGGTAGATGGTCCACTCCATGGACGAGCGCCGGACCAGTGCCTCCGCTTCGCCCTTGCTCTTGAGGTATTGCGACAGGCCCTGGCCCGCCTTGAGCGCGCTCATATGGTGCAGGTGCGTTACGTTGGCGGCCTGGCAAGCACCGAGGATGCGTTGCGTCAGCTCCACATGTGCGTGCTGAAAGGTCTGCTCACCGAAGGCGTTGAGGATGCCGACGAGGTTGATCACCGCGTCGGCGCCTTCGAACTGGCGACGCAGCGCGTTGGCGTCATAGACGTCCACACTGCGGGTGCGTACGCCGGGTAGCACACTCATCGCGCGTTGCCGCTCACGGTTGCGCGAGAGCAACAGGATGCTGTGACCGTCTTTCGCCAGTCGCGGCAACAGATGCGAACCGACGAAGCCGGTGCCGCCGAGTATGACTAGTTGTTTGGTTTTCACCGTCACGTGCTGTCTCCGGCTCATCGTGTGCCGCTGCTGCTGGCCGCGGCGGGCGGCAGCAAGCTGCTCGCAGGCGCGGCTGAGGCGGCTTCCGCCGGCGTGGGTGATGCTACCGCCGGGCACCCTGCCAGCTTACGCTCGCTATGGCTGTCCGGCAGCATGTAGGTCTGGCCGATAGGCGTCAGCCAACGCGTCAGGGTCACCGCATTGCCATGCTGGCGCCAGTCGTAGATCACCGCGAAGGACATCACACGCGCCACGTACTCACGCGTTTCCTTGTACGGAATGGTGGCGATGAACAAGTCTGGCGGCAGCGTGCCACGCGCTTCCAGCCACTGGTCGACCTTGCCGGGGCCGGCGTTGTAGGCGGCACTGGCCAACCATGGCGCGCCGTTGAAGCGATCTGCCATCTGCGCGAGGTAGCGCGTGCCCAGGATGATGTTGGTGATCGGGTCGTACAGCGAGTCGCCGCCGGTCCAGGTGACGCCGTTTCGCTTGGCGACCAGGGCTGCAGTCGAGGGCAGCAACTGCATGAGGCCGCGTGCGTCAGCGCCGGAGCGCGCGTCGGCCATCCACGCGCTTTCCGCGCGAAGAATGGCGTAGGCCCACGACGGATCGATGCCTGCTTCCTTCGCCTGCGGTACCAGGCCGTCCTGGCTGGCGAGCGGGAAACGCTGCTCGTAATAGCGCAAGGCGTCGCCGGTGTTGAAGGTGAACACGGCGCGGTCGTACCAGCCGCGGCGATTGGCAAGATCGACGGCGAGTTTCAGGGTGTCTGGATCGGCACCGTCGAGTGCCTGCGTCCATTCGCGGCGTGCCTGCTTGGGCAGACCGACAGCATAGAGTTCGAAGGCACGCACCAGCCCCTGGTTGGCGAGCAGGGTGCGTTCGCGTTGCGGGTTGCTCTTCAGATCCAGCTGGCAGATGCCATAAGGAGCGTTGACGCGGTCAGCAGCAAGGAAGCCGAAGAAAGTCGGCTCCGTTGCCAGACCGGCAAGCACCTGCTGCGCCTCGGCATCGCGTCCCATCTGCGTCAGCGCGCGCGCGCGGAACCAGCGCCATTCGCCATCCTGCTGTTGCGTGGCTGGCATGGCGTCGATGGCGGCGAGTACAGCGGTCCAGTCCTGCTGGGCCAGGGCAGCGCGCACACGCCATTCGCGGCTCGTATCGGTCTGCACCGAGGCCGGCAACGCGATCAGGCGTGACAGCGCACTCGCGTCGTAATCGGTGGCATGGAACAAAGCCAGCGCATACATCACGCGGTTACGCTGATCCGGCGTGAAGGCGAAATGGCTTTGCAGCTTCTGCCATGCAATGTCCGCCGTGACGGACTGGCGGCGTGCCAGGCGCTCCAGCGCCAGCATGGCGGCTTGCCGGTTGCGCGGTGAGTCGGGCCACTGGTTCGCTGCCACGGTGGCGGCGCCCGCGTCACTTAACGCCGACGCGATGCGGCGCGCGGATTCGGCATCGGCCGCAGGCAGCCATGCGGCGAGGCTATTGATGGTGCCCGGCTGCACGGCGTCGGCTGCACGGTCGATGCGGTCCCACAGACGCGGCGTGGTGAGCAGCCCCTGGTCATGCGCTGCGCTAAGCACCGGATCGCAGGCGCTTGGCAGTTTCGGCTTGGACCACAGCGCGGCAAGATCGCGATCGAAGTTGAGCTGCGTTCCCTTGCTCAACTGGGCCTGCAGGGCGTTGCAGCTGAGTGCGTCGCCGAGGCCGGGCTGGTACATCGCGAGAAAGCCGTCCCAGTCCTGCCGGCGTGCCAGCTCGGTGAGAAAGTCGCGGCGCAGGTCGCTCGTGGTGAGCTGGCCTGGATAACGCTTGATGTAGTCATCGACTTGCGGGCGCTGAATCTGGCGGATGTCATGCGTCAGCGAGGCCGCCTCAAGATACGGATACAGCGGGTAGTCCTGCAGGCTACCAGCGAGGCTGCGCCAGCCATCGCCGCCCTGCTGGGCGGCGGCGTAGGCCTGTTTGAAGGCAGCGCGCTGCGTCTCGGTCGGCTCGGCGGCTGCGGCCGCACCCGCCAGCCCCAGGCCAGCAACGATGATGAGCAGGCGTTGGGCGATTCGCCGCGGTGCTGCGTGCAGTGACATGACTACTCCTTCCTTGTGCCGATACCGGCGCAGTGTAGATCGCGGTTCCGCAGAAGGCGGCGCGCTGCGCTGGACGGGGCAGGATGGCTAATGCCCGCTGAGCGCGACGTGAAACAGGCTCTTGAGCCGAAGATGTGCATGGCGTGAGCGGGCCGCCTGTTAGAATCGACCTCCCGAGGCGCCGGGTCCGGCGCATACCAGGAAGTGCATGTCGCCCCCGTCCTCGCCGTCGTCCCGCGTTGCTCCGATCGCATGGCTGATCCTCATCCTGGCCATGCTGTGTGGCGCGGTCTGGTGGTGGCGGATCGGTCGCCCCGTGTCGTTGCCTGATGCACCGACGGCGCGCATCGCCTGCGTGTCCTATGCACCTTTCCGCAAGCCGGGCGAAACGCCGCTCGATCCGCATGCGTTCATCAGCCCCGAACGCATCGATGCGGACTTGAAGGCTCTTTCAGAGCGCTTTGATTGCGTGCGCACCTATTCGCAGGGCTTCGGCCTCAATGCCGTGCCGGCCATCGCGCAGAAGTACGGCATGAAGGTGCTGATGGGCATCTGGCTGGGTCGCGACAAGGCATTCAACGAGCGCGAAGTGACGAACGGCATCGCCACCGCCAAGGCGTACCCGGAAGTGATCCGCGGCGTGATCGTCGGTAATGAAGTGCTACTGCGTGGCGAGCAATCGCCGGAAGCGCTGACCGGCTACATCAAGCAAGTCCGCGATGCCTTGCATGACGAGCATGTCCCGGTGACGTATGCGGATGTGTGGGAGTTCTGGCTGCGTTATCCGCAGATCGCCGACTCGGTCGACTACATCACCATCCACATCCTTCCGTATTGGGAAGACGAACCCGTGCCGCCGCAAGATGCGCTTCAGCACGTCGCTGCCGTCTATGCACGCATGAAGGCGCGTTTCGCAGGCCGTGCCGTGATGATTGGCGAAACGGGTTGGCCCAGCCAAGGTCGCCCGCGTCGACAAGCGAGTGCGAGTTTGGTGAACGAGGCCCGTTACTTACGCGACTTCCTGCGCTATGCGGGTAGCGTGGACATGCCCTACAACGTGATCGAAGCCTTCGACCAACCCTGGAAGCGCGATCAGGAAGGTACGGTCGGTGGCTACTGGGGCATCTTCGACGTCAATGCAAAACCCAAGTTCGGCATGCAAGGGCCGGTGACCGAGGAGCCGAACTGGATCGTCGGTTGGTACGCGGGTGCCGCAGGTGCGGTGCTGTTCCTGCTGACCGGTTTCTGGCGTCGTGAACTGGGCAATACGCGTAGCCGTATCGCGCTGGCGATAGCAGGTTTCGCCACAGCCACGTCTATCGCCTGGCAGGGGCGTCGGATGATCTTCGATTGCCGCAATCAACTGGAGTGGGTGTTCTCCGGCCTGCTCTGCGCGCTGGCGCTGCTTTCGGCGATCTATCTCGCGCGCCGCATCGCTGCGCGACTGGCTGGTGCGTCGCTGCATCTGCCGGATCGACGCCTGCGCTTCCTGTGGATGTTCGGCCTGGCGTTCTACGATCTGCTGTTGGTCTTCGATGGCCGTTATCGCGACTTCCCGCTGGGCCTGTTCTGGCCATCGGCGGTCGGCTTCCTGATCGCCTCGCTGATGGAAACCCGCACGAATTGCGTGGTGCCCATGGTGGAGGAGCGCTTCATGAGCTGCGTGCTGCCGTTGCTCGCTGCTGTGGTGGTGGCGCAGGAGGTCGGACTCAATCCCTCGACCTGGCTATGGCTTGGCGTGAATCTCGCGACCGCCGGTGCGGTGATGATCGAGTGGCGTCGCGCCGTTCGACTGCAGGCGCACCAGGCGCAGGCAGCCTACCAATAGCGCAAACGCGCCCGGCGCGAAGCAGTACAGGATCACTGCTACCAGTCCCGTTGCCGCGGCAAGCCACGCGGCGAACGGCTTCTTCCACGACAAAGCCAGCACGGCGGCGGCCAACGCCGCCCAGCCGTAGATGCCCATCTGGTAGCTGTAGGTGGCGGACATGCGCAGCGGGGCAAGAATGAAGCCCATCACCGTTGCGTGCCGCGCGGTGCATTCGAGCGACTTCATCGTATCGCACAGGTGCGCGACGTCCGGCGATTCGACCAAGCCGTAGCGCAGCGCATAGGCGATCACGCCGATGATGATCAGCGACAGCCATGGCAAGGTCAGGCGTAGGGTTCGTTTCATCGGCGCGTTCGGTACATGCGGGGGGCGATATGGCCGGGCAGGCGGATTTCAGCCGCGATCGGCAAGTGATCGGAGAAAGCCTGCGGCAGCGCCCACACTTTGTCGAGATGGATCTTCTCGGATGTGAGAATGTGGTCCAACGCCCGCTTAGGTTTCCAACTGGGAAAGGTCGGCGTCGATTGGTCGGGTGGCACGAGGCTCGATGTGGCGAACAGATGCTTCATCTCCGCGCTGCGCACCTCGGTATTGAGGTCGCCCATCAGCACCGCATGCGGATAGTCCTGCAAGAGCTCCGCGATAAAGCCGAGCTGCTTGGCGCGGGCAGGTGCGCTCAGCGAGAGATGGGCAATCATCACCGCCAGTGCATCGGTACCTTCGCCAAAACGCGCCAGTAGCGCACCGCGCCCGGGAATGCGGCTAGGCAACGGATAGTCGAGCACGCTGGTGGGCTCAATGCGGCTGATCAGGCCGTTGGCGGAGTGGGCCAGACGGGCCATCGGGCGATTGGGCTGATGGCTCCAGAACGGCATGCCCGCCGCTTCGGCGAGATAGCGCGTCTGGTTGAGGAAGCCTGAGCGCAAACTACCGGCATCGGCTTCCTGCAGACCGATCACGTCAAACTGCGGCAGCACTTCAGCCAGCCGATCGAGGTTCTCCAGCTTGCTGCGACCCGGCAGCACCGCATTGATGCTGCGCGTGAGGTATTCGCTGTACCGCTGCACGCTGGCGCCGGCCAGGATATTGCAGCTCAGCAGGCGCAAACGTCGCTCTGGAGCGGGGGCGGTGGAGGTATCGGGGCGATTCATCAGGCGGGCAAGGTAGTCGCAAAAGGTTGACTGCCGCCATCGTGGCGGCGGTCAGACGCTGGAAACGTCAAGAATGCCCGTCCGGTTGTGAACGCGGGGAAAGCTCCTACGGGGCTTACTTGGCGTTGGCCAGCTCGCGCTTGGCCAGCCACTGGGTAACGGCCGACAGCTCATCCAGCGTCTTCACGTTGGCGGTGCGGTACTTGCCATCGACCACGATGGTCGGCGTGCCGTCCACCTGCCAGGCCTTCACCAGCTCCATATCCTTGCGGATCTGCTGGGTCACCTCGTCGGAGGCGGCGATGCGCATGAAGTCGTCGCGCTTCACGCCGTGGGCGGCGTAGAAGTCGGCCAGCTCATCCAGGGTGGAGATCGGGTAGTGCTCGTCGAACTTGGCCTTGAACAGCTCCAAATGCGTCTGTTCCGCCACGCCCAGCTTCCGCGCCGCGTAGTAGGCGCGGGCGTACGGCACCCATTCGTCACTGAAGGCGGCCGGAAGCAGCTTGAACGTCACGCCGGGCGGCAGTTGCTTGCGCATCTGGTCCGCGATGGGGGCGAAGTGGGCGCAGTGGACGCAGCCGTAGGAGAACACCTCGACCACTTCCACCTTGCCTTCGTTGCTAACGCGGTGGGCGGGGCCCGGCAGCGTCACGTACTCAGTGCCGTCGGTATACGGTGCGGCGTCATTGGTGCCGGTTGCCGTGCAGGCGCTGGCAAGCAGCAGGCCGGCAATAAGGCTCAGCGCGCGCAGGGGGGCAAAACGCTTGAACATGGGTCGTACTCTTTGAGTGTGGCTGAGGGGGAGACGTTATTCGGCGCGGCTTACTTGCCGGCCGCTTCCTTGGACACCAGCCACTTCACAAGTTCGATCGTCTGGTCGTAACCGCCGGCCGAGCCCGGTGTCAGGCGGTACTTGCCATCGACAATGATGGTCGGGGTGGAATCCACGCCGTAGGCCTTCATCAGGTCGTCCGAGCGCTTCACCTTGGTGTTGATGGCGAACGAGCTGGCTACCGCTACGAATTCCTTCGGATCGGCGCCGAACTTGGCATAGACCTTGGCGGCGTCGTCCAGCGTGGGCAGCGCGGAGGCTGGCTTGAGGCTGGTTTCGGTCTTCATGGCGCTCAGTTCTTTCGTCGTCCACACGGCGTCATACATGGCGTCGTTGGCCTTGTCGGCCACGCCCAGCGCCTGCGCGGTGAGGAACGCGCGCTGCAGCATCGGCCAGTTCTCCTGCGGCATGAACGACGCCGGCAGGTAGGCAATGGAGGCGTTGGCAGGCAGCTGCTTCACCAGTTCGTTCATGGTCGGGTGAAACGCGCTGCAGGCCGGGCAGCCGTACGAGAACACTTCGGCCACTTCGATCTTATTGGTGTCGCTGACCTTGGCCTGTGCCGGCTCGATGCGGAAGTAGTGCTTGCCCTCCACCCACTTGCCGTCATCCACAAACGGCGTGGCCGGGGCGGCGGGGCGGCCGGAGCCTGTGCCGTGGTGCTGGCAGCGGCCGGCGCGGCCG